>CAZNHG010000001.1:0-52959 GCA_964572555.1 uncultured Devosiaceae bacterium
AGGTGTTCATCCTGAACAACGAGTACATGGGCATGGTGCGCCAGTGGCAGGAGTTGCTGCATGGCGGGCGCTATTCGCACAGCTATTCGGAAAGCCTGCCGGACTTCGTCAAGATGGCCGAGGCATTCGGGGGCAAGGGCATCCGGTGCACCGACCCCGGGCAGCTGGACGACGCGATCCAGGAGATGCTGGATTACGATGGGCCGGTTCTGTTCGATTGCTGCGTCTCCAAGGAAGAGAACTGCTTCCCCATGATCCCCTCGGGCAAGGCGCACAACGAGATGATCCTGCCGGACACGGCGGACATCGGCGATATCATCGACGAAAAGGGCAAAATGCTCGTTTAGGGCGCGGGAGAAACGGATATGAATGCAAATCTACAACCGAGTGGATCGGTTTATTTCACCCCGCCCGAGACGGACGCACCGGAAAGGCACACGCTGACGGTGCTCGTGGACAACGAGCCGGGGATCCTCGCCCGCATTGCGGGGTTGTTCTCGGCGCGGGGCTTCAACATCGACAGCCTTACGGTCTCCGAGACCGAGCATGAGAAGGGGCTGAGCCGGATCACGGTCGTGACCGTCGCCAGCCCGCAGGTGCTCCAGCAGATCAAGCTGCAGCTCGAGCGGCTCGTGCCGGTGCACAAGGTTCACGACCTGACGGCCGAGGGCAAGCCGCTGGAGCGCGAGCTGGCACTGGTCAAGGTCGCCGGCGTCGGCGAGAACCGCGTCGAGACGTTGCGCCTGGCGGATGCTTTTCGCGCGCAGGTGGTCGATGCCTCGACGGAGAGCTTCGTGTTCGAGATCACGGGCAAGGGCTCGAAGGTCGAGCAGTTCATCGCACTGATGATGCCCCTGGGGCTCGTGGAGGTGGTCCGCACGGGCATCGCCGCGATTTCGCGCGGGCCGGAGGGGATGTAATCTCCGATCCGCTTAGATCGTCGGGCGATTAATCCAAATCGCCCGACGATCTAGATTCTTAGTGGTCGCGCCGGTTAAGCGAAAAACCGGAGTCCACTTTTTCGCCCGGCGCTCAGTCCGGCACGCGGGTATAGGCGAGCCGGACCACGCCGCCGTCGAGATGGCGGGCGTCCTCCAGGTGCAGGGGCGTTTGCGCCTCGGCGCCCGGCCACAACGGTATGCCGCTGCCGATGAGCACCGGCATGACGAATATTTGAAAGTGATCCATGGCGTTCCGCTCGAGGAACGCCGACTGGAGCTTTCCGCCTCCGGCAATCCACGCATCCTTGTCCGGCAGGGCCCGGAGATGCGAGACGAGCGCATCGATACTCTCGGTCCAGACGGTTACGCGCGCTGGCGGATCGGGCAGGGGATGCGAGGTAACGACGATGCTGTCGTAGCCGGGGTAAACCCACTCCTCGACTTCGTTGCGCAACCAGTCATAGGTGCCGCGGCCCATGACCACGGTGCCGACATTGGCGATAAAGGCGTCGTAGCCGTAATCGCCGTAGTCTATGCTGCCATAGGTATCCAGCCAGTCGAGGCGCTCGTTGGCGTCGGCGATGAAGCCGTCGAGGCTGCTCGCGATGAATCCTGTGATCCGGGCCATGAGCGTCTCCCGTGGACAACGATAAACGCCTGCTTATGAGTGCTGAGCGCCTTGTTGAGTCATGATGCAAGAGCACCGGAATCCCCGCAGTCCCGCGATGTCGGCGGTTCAAGGTCGATTCGCATCGCATATGCAAGCTGATTGCGGAGCGGAACGAAAACCGGCTAAGAAAAACCAATAATAACAAAAAAGACTTGGGAAGGCGAACATGATGGCGCGGCGCAAGGAGATACCCGACGAGGAGGTGTTGGAGGCTGCGGGCCGCGTAATGGCTCGGTGCGGGCCGGTTCGGTTCACGCTGGCCCAGGCGGCGATAGAGAGTGGCGTGGCCGCCGCGACACTGGTACAGCGCTTCGGGGGAAAGCGGGGGCTGATCGTGCGGGCCTTCGAGCACGACAATGCACGATTTGCCGCGGCGCTGGCCTCCCAGCCGGTCACCACCGGGGCCGAGGGGATCACCGATCTGCTGGTCGGCTGGACCCGGGAGGTGGAGGACGGCGATGTGGCCTGCCTCGCGGAGCAGCTTCAATGGCTCGCCGAGGACACGCGCGACCCGACGTTACGGGCGTTGGCGGAAAAGAGGTTCGCGATGATGCGGGCGGCGATCCTGGCGCGTCTGCCGGAGACGCTGGACGCCCCGCATACGGCCGCGCGGCTGATCGAGGCGCACTGGCATGGAGCGACGGTCCGATGGGGAGTTGAACAGGACGGCAGTTTGGCGCAGAAAATGCGGGACGAACTGCAACCCCTCCTTGCCCTCGTCCTGGGCCCAGCCGGATAGCCGACATGACCAAACTCTCCGTCAATCTCAATGCCGTGGCGCAACTGCGTAACCGGCGCGATGTCGGCTGGCCGAGCGTGACCGGTATCGCACGCGTCGTGCTGGACGCCGGCGCCGACGGCATCACCGTGCATCCGCGCCCGGACGAACGGCATATCCGGCGCACGGACGTCTACGAGTTGAACGCGCTGCTGCGGGAGAGCTATCCCGGCGTCGAATACAACATCGAGGGGTACCCGTCCGAGGATTTCCTCGAGCTCATCGAGGAGGTCCGGCCGGATCAGGTGACTTTCGTACCGGACGATCCGGCGCAGGCGACATCGGACCACGGCTGGGACGTCGCGGCGTCCGAGCCCCAGTTGCGTCCCGCGATCGCGCGCATGCAGGACGCGGGCGTTCGGGTGAGCCTGTTCATCGATGCCGATCCGAAAATGCCTGCCAGGGCCGCTGCCGTCGGGGCGGACCGGGTCGAACTCTATACGGGTCCCTATGGCGCAAACTTCAATGGGCCGAAGGGCGAAACGTATCTCGCGGCGTTATCGGAAACGGCCCGGGCGGCGCAGCAAGCGGCGCGGAATGGCGGCGCGGGCGGGCAGGGGCTCGGCATCAATGCCGGGCACGATCTCACGCTGGAGAACCTGCCGGCGTTCGTCGAGCGGGTGCACGGGGTGGACGAGGCGTCGATCGGGCACGGGATAACCGCGGATGCCCTCGTTCTAGGCTTCGCGGAGGCGGTGAAACGCTACAAGGCGATCCTGGCGCTCAACCGCGAGGATTGACGGCACCTCATCTCACTGCGCGGCTTGCTGGCGGTCGAATTCGGCACGCGCCTGCTGAATGTCCCCCTTGTAGGTCTGGGCCCAGCGGCCGAGTTCGCGCACGGGGCACAGCAGTTTGCGGCCGAGGTCCGTCAAGGAATATTCCACCTTCGGCGGAACCGTGGGATGGACAGTGCGTTCGACGAATCCGTCCCGCTCCAGATTGCGTAGCGTGGTGGTGAGCATCTTCTGGGAAATCGTCCCCAGCTCACGGCGCAACTCGGAAAAGCGCATCGTGCCGTTTCCAAGCAGCGAAACCACCAGAACGCTCCATTTATCGCCGATCCGGCTCAGGATATCGCTCACCATGCCGCAGTCCTCGTTCACGGTGAAGCGCTTGTCCTGCTCCCGGTGAGGTTCGGGTTCCTCACTTACCTCGGGGTGGCCGGGTTTCGAAAAAGTGCCGTCTTGCATGATCTGCCTCGGTATTCATATGAACGTTGGTTACCAATGGATACCAGACTTGGAGGTCTAAAACAAATGCTCAAAATCGCAGTCATCATCTCCAGCACGCGCGATACCCGTTTCGCCGACAAGCCGGCCAAGTGGATCTTCGATCTCGCCAGCAAGCGCGACGATCTGGATGTCGAGCTGGTGGACCTGCGCGACTATGACCTGCCGTTCTTCAACGAGGCAGCGTCGAACCTCTGGATGCCCAGCGAGGACGATAACGCCAAGCGCTGGCAGAACAAGATCGCCGAGTACGACGGCTACATCTTCGTAACGGCCGAGTACAACCGCTCGATCACCGCGGCTCTGAAGAACGCGCTCGATCAGGCGTACAACGAGTGGAACCGCAAGCCGGCAGCCTATTTCGGCTATGGGTCGATGGGCGCGGCACGGGCCATCGAGCATCTGCGCGTGATGAACGTCGAACTTCAGATGGCCCCGATCCGGCAGGGCGTGCATATCGGCGGCTCGGACTTCTTCAAGGTTCATCCGCTCGGCGCCGACGAGCCGATCGAGGTGCTCAACGACATGCTCGAACCCGGTGCGAACACCATGCTCGAGGATCTGAGCTGGTGGGGCCATGCGCTCAAGCAGGCCCGCGAGGAAGGCGTCGCGCTCGCGGCCGAATAGCCGGTTTCTCCTGCACGAACGGAAAGGGCCGCTGCACAGCGCGTGCAGCGGCCCTTTTCATGTGTTGGCACGCAGGGAGGCCGGCGGTGCCGCCGCGGACGCATCAGTTCTTGCGGCTGACTTCGTCCTTGATCCGGCCCGCGGCCCGGCCCGTGCTGTCCTTGATCTCGGTTGCGGAGGTTGAAATCGCATCGAAGATGCCGCGGGCACGCTGTTCGATGTCGTTCGTCGCTTCGCTGCTGCTCTTCTCGAGCTCGGCGATCTGATCCTCGAATTTCTTGATCTTCTCGTCGGTCTTGAGGCGCGCTTCCCCTTCGAGACGCGTAGCCTCGGCCCGCAGCTTCTCGAGTTCGGCGCGCAGCCTTTCGGCCTGCTCCTGTGCGGTGCGCTTCTGGTTCTCGAACATGTAGCAACTCCTTGAGTATCTGGCCAATGTACGAAATCCATATTGGCGGCGAATGGGGTCGAAGTTTGCACAAACATTGGAAAAACAGTGATTTGCGTGCGCAAGAACTTGGAAAGCGGCCTCAAAGGCCAGTGACCGGGGAACCCAATACTGAAAAGGCCGCCGGGAAACCGGCGGCCCTCGATCAGGCGCTGATGTCCTGGGCCATGCCCGGGCCGGGGTCGGACGTGCCGATCCGCTCCATCTCGTAAGGCGTGGTCTGATAGATCTCGTTGATCCAGTTCTGGAAGAACAAATGGGCCGTCGCGCGCCAGGTGTTGAGCGGATGGCGCGCCGGATCATTGTTCGGATAATAGTTGACCGGCAGGGCCGGGTTGAGCCCCGCTTTTTCGTCTCTGTCGTACTCGTCTGCCAGCGAGCGGTTGTCGTACTCGAAGTGGTTGAGCATGTACAAGGCCCGGTGCTTGTGGTCCTGGAGCATGCAGATGCCGACCTCGTCGCTGTCGATGAGCACCTCGAGCGAGCCGTCGCGCGGCAGGCTGTCGCGGTCGATGTCGTTGTACCGGCTTACCGGAATGGCGAAGTCGTCCGAAAAGCCCCGCAGGTAGGGTGATCCGGGCGCAATGTTCTGGTGGCGGTAGATGCCGACCGCCTTCTCTTCCCGCCGTTTCCGCTCGACGCCGTGAAAGTGATAGAGCGCCGCCTGCATGCCCCAGCAGATGAACAGCGGCGAATGCACGTGCGTCTGGGTCCAGTCGAGAATTTCGACCATCTCGCGCCAGTACAACACATCCTCGAACGGAAGGTGGGCGATTGGCGCGCCGGTGACGATGAATCCGTCGAACTTGCGGTGCCGGACGTCCTCCCACTTCTCGTAGAACGAGTTCAGATAGTCCTCCGAGGTATTCTTCGACTTGTGATCGGAGATACGGATGAGGGTGAGATCGATCTGTAGCGGCGTCGCGCCCACGAGGCGGGCGAACTGGGTTTCGGTGCGCTGCTTGTTGGGCATCAGGTTCAGCAGGCCGAACCTGAGGGGCCGGATATCCTGGCCGGCAGCGCGGGATGAGTCCATCACGACCACGCCCTCGCGCTCGAGGATGGCGCGGGCGGGAAGATTGTCTGGTATGCGGATCGGCATTTCGTTTTACGTCTTTCCGATTGCCCGGACGCGCGCCGGCGGCCGGATACCGGCGGGCGCGCTGCCCGGATGGGTGCACAAGGATTGTCTCGATTGCAAATCCCTCACGGGCAGCGCGCCGCGCGCGCTCGTGGCCCCGCGAGGGCCTCACATGCTCTTGCGAGCCGCAATCGCCTTGCGCATGAGATCGATGAAGTCGCGTCCGTCCCTCAGGGTCGCGACTTCGCTGGCATCCACCGTGTAGCCATAGCGATCGGCCAGGGCCTGATAACGCGGCAGACGGTCATGGATCAGCTCCTCGAAGCCCCAGGCAGCGAACCGGGCGGGATCGACCTCGTCGTCGGCCTCGATCCCGTTGGTCCGCTTGTACTCGGTCCACTTCGCCACGAGAAAGTCGGGGTCGTAGTACATCGGCTTGGGCGCCTTGGTGAAGCGCCTGATGAGTTCGGCGGAGTCCTCTTCGCTCCCCCTGATGTAGATAAGCGTCGTGTGGCCCGTCAGGGTAGACAGAACCGGGTCCTCGGGGTCGTCCATGTCGAGGACCTCGATCAGCGACCCGCCGGTGTCGGCGACGAAATCGGTGTAGCCATAAAGCGCCTTGGCGCGCTCGATGAAGTAGGGTACGTCGCACAGGGCGGACACTTCCGCGAGGCGATGCTGTTCCTGCCGGCGTTGATATTCCTCGAACGGCAGCCCGTCGCGCTCGGTATCGCCGGGCGTGCCGAGATAGGTCGAGAGCGGCTCGAGATTGTCGAACGTGATGTTCGACGAGATGTAGATCGAGTCCGAGATCAGCAGGTCCCGCAGGAAGGGAACCTTCATGGCGTGGTACTTGAAGTTGTCGACGATGTACTCGCCCATGTGGCGCGTGCCGATCCGGTAGTCCACGGAAAAGTGGAACCAGTCGTTCTTGCGCAGGAGCGCCGCCAGCCGTGTCTTGCCCACGCCGGACATGCCGAACACGGTCACCGCGCGCTCGGGTGCGTTCGCGAACTGCTCTGGATCGTCGTACAGCATGGGCGTTAGAAACCTTTCGCGCCTGCTAACAGGCGTTTGCGAGGAATGCGTTTATCCGATGTGGCGGGGCGGCACAAGCGGCGTGCAGGGCGGCAGAAATTGCCCGAAGGCGGGTAAGACGTGCCGCGAAGGGGCGGAAAATTCCGACTAACAAACCGTTAAGATCGAGTAGTTTCAATATGTTATAGAGTTGGCACTCAACTTGCTATCTCCTTTTGTGAATTGGCGCGTTTTGCGCCAGGGGCAAATGGAGAGTTGAATGGGTATCTATGGGGCTCTTGCTACCGCAGTGACGGGGCTGTCGGCCCAGTCATTCGCGCTCGAGAACATCTCGGGCAACATCGCGAACTCGCAGACCACCGGCTACAAGCGCATGGAGACGACATTCGTCGATCTCATCCCGGACGCGCCGGTGAAGTCGCAGGTGCCGGGGGCCGTCATTGGCCAGTCGCGCAGCACGAACAGCGACAAGGGGGACATTGTCTCCTCGTCGTCGGACACCCACATGGCGCTGAACGGCTCCGGATTCTTCGTGGTCGAGGAGAAGATCGGCCAGAACGACGGCAACGCGGTGTTCGGCGGCGCGGACTACTACACCCGCCGCGGCGACTTCGACGTGGACAAGGAAGGCTACCTGGTTAATGGCGCCGGATACTACCTCAAGGGCCTGCCGATCGACGCGTCGACCGGAAATGTCTCCGGCTCGGTGCCCGAGGTCATCCAGCTCTCGAACGACTTCCTGCCCGCCGAGCGGACCAACCGGGTCGACTACAAGCTGAACCTGCCGGAAATCCCGAAGAATGCCGGCTACGATCCGGCAAATCCGGGGAGCGAACTGATGTTCGCGCCGGACTACGCCAATGGTTCCGTGATCTCGGAGGCCGTCGCGACGGGGACGGGCGGCGGATATGCGGCAGGTGACACATGGGGGACGCACTTTGCCGACGGGGACACGTTGAGCCTGTCGGTCGACGGCCAGGAGGTTACCTTCGAAATCGACAACGACGGCAACACGACGACCGGCAACAACGTCATCGACGTGACCGATCCGAACTACGACGAGCTGGGCGAAATCCTTGGCCGCATGCAAACGGATATCCAGGCGCTGGGCGGCGACTTCTCGTCGGCGACTGTCGGGCTGAATGGCGGCAACGTGGAAATTGCACTGGGCACCGGTGCGACCTCCTCCATAACGGTCGGCGGCGATGGCGGTCCGGCCGCGTTGGGTCTCGCCCCGGGCATCTACCAACCCGACGTGACGCAGGTTTCGAGCATCCAGGCGAACGAGAACGACGAGTTCCTGTCGAACTCCATCGCGGGCGGTGCCGTGACCGTCTACGCATCCAACGGCTCGCCGGTCGACGTACAGTTGCGCTGGGCCAAGACGGATAGTGCGGAAACAGGCGGCCAGGATACCTGGAACCTGTTCTACCTGTCGAACGGCAATGCGACCGGCTCGACGCCCATGTGGCAGAACACCGGACAGGACTACATGTTCGACGCGGCCGGCTCGTTGACCCCCAACGTTTCCGAACTCAACCTGAGCAACCTCACGGTCAACGGCACCAATGTCGGCGATGTGACGCTGCGCCATAATACGGGTGGCGTGACGCAGTTCGCCGACCCCAACGGGACGGCGCAGGTGACCACGCTGACCCAGAACGGCTTCCCGGCGGGCGAGTTCGTGTCGGTGACGGTCAACGACTCGGGCCGCGTCGTGGCGAGCTACTCGAACGGCGAAAAGCTGGAGCTGGCGCAGGTGGTGGTGGCGAACTTCAATTCGCCGAACGGGCTCAAGCGCATGGACGGCGGCCTGTTTTCGGCCACCTCGGAGTCCGGCGAGGCGGTGATCGAGAGCAATGCCAGTATCGTGGGCGGCTCGCTCGAATCCTCGAACACCGACATCTCCGAGGAGTTCACCAAGCTGATCACCACGCAGCAGGCTTACGCGGCGGGTACGCGCATCGTCTCGACATCCGACGAGATGCTGCAGGAAGCCCTGAACATGCTGCGCTAGGTGCAACGGTAACAAGGTGCCGGGCGGCATGACGTCCGGCGCCGATTGACCAGGGAGCCCAATATGGGTCTGAGCGTATCACTATCGAATGCCCTTTCGGGCATGCATACCACCCAGAAGGGGCTGGAGATCCTTTCGCGGAACATCGCGAATGCCGGCACGCCCGGTTATCACCGGCAATCGGTGAACATCTCGGAAGAGGTGGGGACCAACAGCTCCTATTCGCGCCTGACGAGCGTGGAGCGTGCCTTTCAGGAGGCGACGCAGCACCTCTACAACAAGGAGCTGACCTCGGCCGCCTATGCCGAGACGCGGGCGACCTTCCTGGGGCGCGTGGAAACTTTCCTGGGAAAGCCGGGCGATCCGACCTCGCTCGACACGCTGTATCAGGAATTCGAGACGTCCATGCAGGAGCTGACGACCAGCCCGGACGACTACACGACCCGCTCCGAGGCAGTTTCGACAGCCCAGACCCTGGCAACGCGGCTGAACCAGCTCACGGCATCGACGCAAGGCTTGCGGCAGGAAACCGAGAACCAGATCGCCAATCACGTGTCCGAAATGAACCGGATGCTGAATTCCCTGGCGAACATCAACGTCAAGCTGAACGACCAGCGCAACGATCAGGCGACACGCGCCTCGCTGCTGGACGAGCGCGACAGGATGGTGGGGAGCATCGCCGAACTCGTCGATGTCCGGGTGGAGTACCGCGGCGACGATACCGTTTCGTTGATGACCAAGTCGGGCATGTCGCTCCTGGACAGCGGCGGCCCGACGCTGTTCGAGTTCGATCCCGCCGGCAGCATCAACGCGAGCGCCAAGTTCGAGATCGACGACTCCAAGAACGGCGTGGGCACGCTCTATGCCACGACGCAGGCGGGCCTGCGCGTCGATGTGGTCGAGCAGGGTCTCATGCAGTCGGGGCGGCTGGGTGCGCTGTTCGAATTGCGTGACGAAACGCTCACGGACGTGCAGAACCAGCTCGACGAGATCGCGTCGGGCCTGGCGCAGGCGATGTCGACCGTGAACGGCGAAGAAGTGACCACGGGCGCGGACGAGAAAGGCTACCAGCTCGACCTCGCGGGCATCGAGAACGGGCAGAACTTCACGTTCAGCTATAGCGTGAATGGCACCCGCCACGATGTGCGAGTCGTGCGGGACGACAGCGTGTCGAGCCCGACAGAGACGACGGGTCCGAACGGCCAGCGCGTCATCACGATGGACTTCAGCGGCGGGGAGGCCGGTGTCGCCACCCAGCTGAACAGCCTCGGGTTTGCCGATATCGGCATCAGCGCGCAGACTGTCGGCTCCGAAGATGTGCTGCAAATCGTCGATGACGGTGCGGCCAACACTTCGTCCATCAATTATTTGCGCACGCATGCGACAAGCACGCAGGGGCAGGGGCTCGGGCTGGCGCTGTTCACCGACCAGGGGGGCAAGACGTTCACCGACAGCCTGGCCGGTGACGGGCAGCAATTGGGCTTTGCCGGCCGCATTTCGGTCAATACGGAAGTCGTCGCGAACAGCGAGCTGCTGGTGAAGTACGCCTCGGGCACGCCGCTCGGCGACGACTCCCGGCCCAACGCGTTGCTGGCCAACCTTGAGAACATGACCTTCAAGGGCAAGACGGTAACGGCAGCGAAGAACGGAAATTTCGAGCTGAACGGCACGCCTGAGAACCTCATCGCGCAAATGATGAACTATCAGGGCAACACCATCAGCTCGGCCAACGGCGACAGGGAAACCGCCGACATGGCGCTCGATGCGGTCAGTCAGCGCATGGATTCCGAGACGGGTGTGAACATCGACGAGGAAATGTCGCGCCTGATCGAATTGCAGAATTCCTATGCAGCGGCCGCGCGCGTGGTCTCGACCACGCAGGAACTCATCGACCGGCTGATGGCGATCTAGTGGGAGAAGCAAGATGATTGTCAACAAGACGATGTTCCCGCTTAACCGGGGCTTTTCGACAATCTCGAACATGCACCAGACGATGGAGAACCTGCAGACGCAGCTCGCCACGGGCAAGCGCGCCAATTCCCTGTCGGAACTGGGAAGTGAACGTGTCTACGATCTCAGCATCCGCTCGCGGCAGAGCCAGCTGAACGCATACAAGTCCTCGATTCAAACCGTGGACCTGCGTTTGCAGGCGATGGACAACGTCGTGTCCCGTCTTGACGAGATCGAGGGGAACGCGCGCTCCTCGTCGGCCGCTGGCAGCTCCGGCGGCGACGAAACGGGCATGGTGACGGCACAATCGCTCTCCAAGGCGCGGCTCGACGAAGTGTTGACGATCCTGGGTACGGAGGTGAACGGGCGCCACCTGTTCGGCGGCAATGTCACGGACAAGTCGCCGGTCGCCACCATGGACGCCATTCTCAACGGGAGCGAGGGGAAGGACGGCTTCCGCACGGTCGTCAGCGAGCGCAAGCAGGCGGACGCCGGGACGGACGGGCTCGGCCGCCTCGATCTGGCGAGCGGCGGCCTCGAGATCGCGCGCGCTGCGGACAGCGTCAGCCTTACGGAAGGCAACGCGACCGACTATCCGTATCGGCAGACCATCGACAGCGTGAGTGCCACGACCACCAATGCCGGTGCCATCACGGTCTCCGGGCCGGCGGGAACGCCGCCTTCGGCGGATGTGCAGTTCGGGACGAACCTGACCGACGGCGATACCGTAACCGTCGATGTCACGTTGCCCGGCGGGGGAACGGAAACCCGCACCCTGACGGCTGTCGCGGGCGCCCCTAGCAATCCGGGCGAATTCCAGATCGACAACACTGACGCAACCAATACGGCGGCTAATTTTCAGGCAGCGCTCGAAGAGGTAACCGTTTCGGACACGGTGACGCTGGCCGAGGACGGCGATCATCCTTTCGGTGCGAAACTGTCCACACCACCGGCGGATAGCGACTTTCTCACGGTCGATTTTGCCGATGGCGCGGCGCCGAAGGTGCTGAGCATGCGCTTCACCGGGCAACCATCCGACGGTGACAAGGTCACGATCGGTGTGACGCTGCCGGACGGGTCCGAGACGACGCTCGAATTCAGCGCGACGGCGGGAACGCCGACCTCGAACCGGCAGTTCCAGATCGGTGCGGACCCGCAGGAGACTGCCGCCAATTTTCAGTCCTCGCTCGAGAGCGAGCTCGAGCACATGGGCGAGACCGAGCTGGAGGCCGCTTCGGTCTATGCTGCGGCGGATGACTTCTTTGCCGGGCAGGGCGGGACGGTGCGCCGGGTGGACGGATCGACGTCATTCGCGGAAGCGACGGGCTTTCTGACAAACCAGATCAGCCAGGACACGACGGTTCAGTGGTATACCGGAGAGGATACGCCGGGCCGCGCCCGCGATACCGTGCAGGCCAAGGTCGATGACGGAACCGTGGTGAGCTACGGCACGCAGGCGAACGAGGAAGGGATCGTCAACCTTGTCAGCTCGCTCGCGGCGATGACGGTCGAGAGCTATCCGGACACGGACCCGAATGCGTCCGAACGGTACAACCAGATGAACCAGCGCCAGCATACCCAGCTCTCGGAAGCCAACAACGACAACCCGGGTGCCATCGAGGTGATCAGCCTGGAACTCGGTATCGCGAAGTCGACTATCGGACAGGCCAAGGAGCGGCACGAGACGACCGGTGCGCAGCTCGACACGATGCTCGCCGATATCGAGGAAGCGCCTGTCGAGGAGGTAGCGATGAAGCTGATGTCGCTGCAAACCCGCTTGCAGGCCAGCTATCAGACGACCGCCATGGTCTCTCAGCTGACGCTGGTGAACTACGTAAACTGACGCGTGCCCGAGCGAAGGGTCCCCTTCGTTTGAACGGGGCGCTCCACCCATCTCATTGCTAAAAATCCCGCAAGACATGTTCAATCGCCTTGCGAGGCAACGGGTATTCGAGGGAGGGCGCTTTGGTGGCGATCGGAAAGGTGGGCCGTCTGGCGATCATCTGCCTGGCAGCATTTGTTTCCGTTTCGCCGGCGGGTGCGCAACAGCAGACATTCGCCGACAGTGAAGGCAGCGAAGTGCTCCTGCCTCAGGGAACCTTGTCGTTCGCCGATGCGTCGGTGAGCTATGAAATGGGCGAGCCCGCGCCGATCACGATATCCCGCGATCCAGACTCGGCGCTCGGGCCGCCGGACTGGGAGAACCTCGACACGGGCGACCGCAATCTTACACTGGGCTGCGGCGGCACCCTTGTTCTGCGCTTCGTCGACAATGCCCTGATCGACACACAAGGACCGGACCTCCATGTCTTCGAGGTGGGACCGGACGTCGAGGCAACGGAACTGGCGATTTCGAAGAACGGCAACGACTGGATCGAGGTGGGCGAGATTTCGGGTGGCCGGGCGGAGGTCGACATTTCCAAGTTCGCCGCGCCTCAAGACAGCTTCAGCTTCGTGCGCCTGATCGACGACGGCGTGGATTGCGAGGGGCGCTGGCCGGGCGCCGACATCGACGCGGTTGCGGCCATCGGGACGGCGCAGCGCTTTGTCTTCGACGGTGCAGTGTTGTTCGAAACCGACAGCGCCGCCCTGCGTGAGGCGGCACGCAAGGACCTTGGGATGTTCGTCGAGCAGGTGGCCAATCAGGACATCGCGGCGTTGCGCATCACCGGGCATACCGACTCGCGTGGCGCCGAGGCGTACAACGACGATCTGTCGGCGCGTCGTGCCGAATCGGTTCGCGGGTTTTTGAGCGGACTCGATGATCTGACGGGGCTGCAGATGAGCATCCGGGGTGCGGGCGAGAACGAGCCGGTGGCAACAAATGCGACCGAGCGCGGGCGCCAGGATAACCGCCGTGTGGAGATCATCGCCGTACCCGGCGGTTGATACCTACACGGAAATCGCTTCGCGTTCCGGCATGAGGGGATATGGGTTCCACTTGGTGACCCGCCCGGAGTGGCCGCCTTTTCCCTGCCGGAACGCGAAGTCTGCCTGTCGGGGTCAGGCCAGGAATGTCCGGATCGGGTCGATCTGGTCGGCGACGTTGAGCGCCGGGGCGTGGCCGACCCCGGGGACTTCGAGAACCCGCGCCCTCGGGCCGCGGCGGCTCATTTCACTGGCGATACTGGCGCTAAGCAGGTCACTGTCGGCACCGCGCACGAGCAGAGTTGGCGCGGTGATGGAGTCGTAGCTGGTCCATTGGTCCAACAGCCCGTCTGCTGCCTCGAATTGACGGACGATCTTCGGATCGTAGTGAACCGTGACGGCACCGTCGTCGGTGCGGCGTGCCGAGGTGTCGGCCATTCTGCGCCATTCGGTTTCCGTGAGCGGGCCGAAGGGGGCATAAACCGTGCGCAGCCAGGTTTCGAGTTCGGCAATGGTACCAAAGCGCGGCGGATTGCCGACATAGGTCGCGATGCGCTCGATGGCGGCGTCGGGGAGTTCGGGGCCGATGTCGTTGACGACGAGGTGGCTGATGCGGTCGCGCATCGGGCCGCCTGCGAGATGCATGCCAATGGCGCCGCCCATGGATGTGCCGATCCAGCGGTACTGTTCGGCGCCGATTTCATCGAGCATCTGCACGGCCATCCTGCCGAAGACATCCATCCGGTATTCGGCAGCCGCGTCGCCGGCCCACTGGCTGAGGCCGCGGCCCAGCGTGTCGGGGGCGAGGATATGGTAGTCGTCCTGCAGGGCCGCCGCGATGGTGTCGAAGTCGCGGCCGGTGCGGGCAAGGCCGTGCCACATGACGAGGACCGGCTTGCCCGGTTCGCCCCACTGGGTGACGTGGATTTCCCGGTCGCAGAGAGTGAAGTAGGTCGAGCGTGGTCCGGTCATTCGCGGGTCCCCCTGAACTTGCCGACGATGCCCGTCGGGAACGAATAGACACTGATGATGAACAGCAGACCGAGCCAGAACAGCCAGCGGTCAGGATGCAGCAGGTCGGTGACGAATGGAATACCGGCGGTGCTGCTGCTGGCGACGCCCATGACCTCGCGCAGGTAGTTCTGGGCGAGCACGAAGATCGTCGCGCCCAGGATGGCGCCCCACATGGTGCCCATGCCGCCGATAACCAGCATGACGAGGATATCGATCATCAGGTCGAGCGAGAGCATGGTGTCGGGGCCGGTATAACGCAGCCAGATGGCCATGAGCACGCCGGCCAGGGACGCGACGACCGCGGAAATGATGGTGGCGATGGTCCGGAAATAGACTGTCTTGTAGCCTAGCGCCTCGGCCCGGAAATCGTTCTCGCGAATGGCCTGAAGAACCCGGCCGAAGGGCGAGTTGACGAAGCGCAGGAGCGCGAGAAAGAGCACGAGTGCGCCCACGAAGACCAGGTAGTAGGCCAGCAGTTTGCCATCGAGCCGCACATCGAGGATGCGGAAGTCGGCCAGCTTGAAGGCCGGGGTGAGGATCTGCGGGACGCGGTAGGTCAGCCCGTCCTCGCCGCCGGTGATGGTGTAGAGCTGCGAAACGAGGATCGAGAAGGCGCTCGCCACGGCCAGCGTGATCATGGCGAAGAAGATCGTGCGCACGCGCAGCGAGGCGAGCGCTATGACGAAGGCGACGATGGCGGCCACGATGACGCCGGCGACGGTGCCCAGTGCGATCGGCCCCCAGCCGGGCCCGAGATTGTGCGAGGCGATGGCGACGCCATAGGCGCCGATGCCGAAGAACATGGTGTGGGCGAACGAGACGATCCCGGTGTAGCCGAGCAGCAGGTCATAGCTCGCCACGAGCGCGATGATGATGCAGATACGCGCCGCCGTATCGAGCGAGCGCGTGCCGGGGAAGAGGAACGGAGCGAGAGCCAGGCATACGACGATGGCGATGATGATCGCGGTGAGGAGCGGCTTGCCGGGGCTGTCACCGGACAGGATACGCTTGAACATGGCTGGCTACCTCGATCCGCTGGGCCGCAGAAGGCCCTGGGGGCGCCACATGAGAACGGCCACCATCAGAATGATGCTGGAACCGACGGCAAGTTTGGGCATCAGGAAGGCAGTGTAGTTGTTGGTCAGCCCGATCAGAAGGGCGGCGAGGAAGCAGCCCTCGACCGAGCCGAGGCCGCCGATGATGATGGTGATGAATACCAGAACCATGACGCTCATGCCCATCTGGGCGGTAATGACTTCGTCATAGAGCGCCCACATGATGCCGCCGAGGCCCGCGAGCGCGGAAGCGGCGACGAAGACGCCGATGAACAGGATCGAGACGCGATAACCCAGCGACTCCACCATCTCGCGGTTCTCGACGCCGGCCCGCACGAGAAGACCGATGCGCGTGCGTGTGAGAATGAGGCGCAGGGCGACGAACAGGGCCAGCCCGAGCGCGACGGCGAGCAGGCGGTATTTCTCCATGACGATGTCGCCGACGATGAAGGCGCCGCTCAGGCTCTCCGGCCGCGGAATGGGAATCTCGTTGGGCCCCCAGATGACGATGATGAGCTGCTCGACGACGATCAGGCCGCCCATGGTGATCAGAATCTGCTTGAGATGATTGCCGTAGACGGGCCGCACGATGACGCGCTCGAAGAACAGGCCAAGCGTTCCGGCAGCCCCCATTGCCGCCACGGCCGCAATGAGCAGGGCCAGAAGATTCAACCCTATCGAGGGCGCCATGTAGATCGGCCCCAGCAGGAGAAGGACGGACACGCCCGCGAAGGCACCGAAGGAGATCATCGCGCCGTGGCCGAAATTGAGAACGTCCATCAGGCCGAACACCAGTGTCAGGCCCGAGGCCATCATGAAGATCATCAGGCCCATGGCGAGGCCGGCCAGGGTGAGCGTGGCCCAGGTCGGGACGCTGCCGATAGGCAGCAGCGCTGCGACGATGAGCGCCGGTACGGTGAAATAGGCGAGCCGTTCCGCAATGAAAGTCAGCGGGCCGCTTGCGCCGTCCGAGACGGAAACGGGTTGATCCGATGCGCTCATGCGGCATCTCCCTTCATGTTGAGCCCGAGGAGCCGGCCCTGCAGGTCGGGGTCGCCGGCAAGATCGGCCATGCGGCCGGTGTGGGTGATCTGTCCGTCATCCATGACCGCGACGCTGTCGCCGACGCGGGCGGCGAGGGCGAAATTCTGCTCGACCATGAGGATGGTCACGCCTGTCTGCTTGAGCGCGGTGATGGCCTCGGCCAGCGAGTCGACGATGGCCGGGGCCAGCCCCTTGGTCGGTTCATCGATGAGCAGCAGGTCGGCCGGTTCGATGATGGCGCGGGAGATGGCGAGCATCTGCTTCTGGCCGCCCGAGAGCTGGCCGGCGGGCCAGCGCCAGAACTTGCGCATGGCCGGGAAGAGCTCGAAGATCCATTCGAGCCGCTCGTTGTCGAACCGGCCCGAGCGCGCGGCGAGGATCATGTTCTCCTCGAGGGTAAGGGAGCCGAAGATCGCCATGCTTTCGGGCACATAGGCGATGCCGCGACGGGCGATCTGCGGGGTGCGCAGGCCCTCTATGGGCGCGTCGTTGTATTTGATGGTGCCGGAGCGGGCGGGCCAGAGTCCCATGATGGTGCGCATGGTCGTGGTCTTGCCGGCGCCGTTGCGGCCCAGCAGCATGGTGAGCTCGCCTTGCGGCACGTCGAGATCGACGCCGTGCAGGATGTGATATTGCGCGATGTGCGTATGGACCGCGGAGAGGCTGAGAAGGGGATCGGCCATGATACGTCTCCTCACTGTCCGCCCGTGCCGAGATAGGCGTCGCGCACGATCTCGGAATTCATGACGTCCTCCGGCGCACCGGAGGCGACCAGCGCGCCGTTGTGCAGGACCATGATCTCGTCGGCGAGGGAGCGGATCACGTCCATCTTGTGCTCGACGAGGATGATGGTCTTGGCGGTGTCCGCCTTGATCTCCCGGATGAGCTCGAGGATGACCGGCGCCTCGTCGGCGCTCATGCCGGCGGTAGGCTCGTCGAACATGACGATCTGGCTTTCGAGCGCGAGGAGCATGGCGACTTCGAGCTTGCGCTGATCGCCGTGCGGCAGGTTGGCGGCCCGTTCGTCGCGCCGGGCGGTCAGGCCGCAGCGCTCCAGATAGCTGTGGGCCTGACCGATCGTCTCGGTATCCGCCGCGGCGCGGGAGAACAGGTGCATGGCGCGCGGATGCCGGGCCTGGATCGCAAGGCGTACATTCTCCAGGACGGAAAGGCGGGGGAACAGGTTGGTAAGCTGAAAGGCACGGCCGATGCCGAGGCGCGTGCGCTCGGGTACGGACAAACCGGTGACATCGCGTCCGTTGTGGTGCACCTGGCCCGCGGAGGCGCGCAGCTGGCCGGAAATCAGGTTGAAATAGGTGGTTTTGCCCGCGCCGTTCGGCCCCACGATCGCCACCAGGGATTCGGGGCGGAACTGGTAGGACACGGCATCGACCGCGACATGGCCGCCGAAGCGGATGGTCAGATCGCGTGTCTCGAGCACGGGTGCGGAAGCGGTCATGGTCTGGAATGCGTCCCGATAATGGTTGCGGGACCGGGGCCGGCACCCGATGATGCCGGCCACGGCCGTTTTCCGGCTGTCGGTCTAGTTGCGAACGGGTATGTCCATTTCGCTGGCCTCGATCACATCGACCAGGGTGGGCACGCCCCATTCGACGCCCTCCTGCACCTCGATCTCGAAGTGATACATGTCCTGCATGGCCTGATGGTCCTCGGGCCGGAAGGTCATGGTGCCCTTGGGGGTGTCGAACGACATGCCTTCCATGGCGGAGATCAGGGTTTCCGTATCCGTCTCGCCGCCAGTCTCTTCCAGCGCCTTGACCACGGCTCCCGCCGCAGAAAAGCCCCCGGCGGTGAAGAAGTCGGGCGGGCCGTCGAAACGCTCCATGTGTTGCTCGACCAGCCAGTCGTTGATCGCGTTGTCCGGGATCTCGTAGTAATAGTAGGTCGCGCCCTCCATTCCCGGCAGGTCCCTGTAGGCGACCATGGCCGGCAGGATGTTACCCCCACTGGCGAGCTCGATGTCGAGACGGCCCGGATTCATGTCCTTGATCTTGCCCAGCGGATTGCCGCCGCCGGCCCAGATCACGAAGATGATCTTGCGGCCTTCCTCACCCTCGAGCGCATCGAACAGGCGCTGGGCATGTGCAGTGAAGTCGGTGGTGTCCGTGGGCGCATACTCCTCGAATACGAGCTCGGCACCCGTACCATCGAGGGCTTCCTTGAACGCGGCGACCCCGTCGCGGCCAAAGGCATAGTCCTGCGCGAGGGTGGCGATCTTCACGTCCTCGCCGCCAAGCGCCACCGCATTCGAGATGGCATCCTGCGAGGAGTTGCGGCCGGTGCGGAAGATGTAGCGGTTCCAGTTCTCGCCGGTGATGCTGTCGGCCACGGCCGGCTCGACGAGGAAGACCTTGCCGTATTCCTGGGCCACCGGAAGCATGGCGAGGGTGACACCGGAGCTGACACCGCCAACAGCGAGATCGACCTCGTCATCGCCATAGGCCTCGGCGAGAACCGAGCGCCCGATATCGGGCTCGAGCTGGGTGTCCTTCTCGATGACCTCGATCTTCTTGCCTGCGACCTCCATGGTGCCATCGGTGAAGTATTCGAGGCCCATCATGAAGCCGTTGTGCGACTGCGTCGCATAGGCTTCGAGAGCGCCGGTCTTGCCATAGACATGCGCGATCTTGATCGTGTCCTCCTGGGCGAGGGCGCCGGAGCCCCCAAGAAGCGTTACGCAGGCGGCAACGCCGAGTGTTTGCAGCAGTTTCATCGTTATCCTCCCAACTGGGCCCGTTACGGGCGCCGGTTCCGGTTCGGGGCGCCACAGGTGGCGCCCGGCTTCTGCGACCCGGTGACCCGGGCCGGAAATTCGTTCAGCTACTTCGCCGTCCACCCTCCGTCGATCGAGATGGCCGTGCCCGTGATCGAGCGGGCCATGTCGGAGGTGAGATAGAGCGCGAGTTCCGCGATCTCCTCGGGCTGGACGAACTGGCGCGTGGGCTGCGGGGTCAGCATGACCTTGCGCACCACGTCCTCTTCGCTCATGCCGTGGACCCGGGCCTGATCGGCCACCTGGGCAGCGACGAGCGGCGTCCAGACGTAGCCGGGACATATGGCGTTGACGGTGATGCCCTGTTCAGCGACTTCGAGCGCGACGGTCTTGGTGAGCCCGACGACGCCGTGCTTTGTGGCGACATAGGCCGACTTGTACGGCGAGGCACGCAGGCCATGGGCCGAGGCGATATTGACGATGCGACCCCAGCCGCGCTCCTTCATACCGGGCAGGGCGGCGCGGGTGGCGTGGAAAGCGCTGTCGAGACTGACCGCGACGATGCGGTTCCAGTCTTCGGTTGCGAAATCATCGATGGCCGCGACCTTCTGGATGCCGGCGTTGTTGACCAGCACGTCGATACGGCCGAAGCGGTCGAGCACGGAACCGGCGAGTGCCTCGCTCTGCGCCTGATCGGAGAGATCGGCATGGAAATAGGCGACGCCGGCCTGGGCGGCGGTCCTGACCTCGCCAAGCGCTTCGGCCGCATCCGATTCGGTTTCGATGCCGTTGACCGCGACCGAGTAACCGGCGGCGGCGAAACGCTTGGCAATGGACAGGCCGATACCGCTTGTCGAGCCGGTTACAAGCACCGTCCTGTTGTCGGTGTTCGAGACCACGATTCCTCCACCCTCGGATTCAGGCCGGTTTGGGCGTCCGGCCGATCGTCGTTTTGGCCCTTCCCTTTCAAGGGGCGTGCCAAGTTGAAACAGGCGGGGTTTGTGGTGGAGATATATCGAGTTTCCACAGAGAGATAGAGAATATATCTAATGTTTCGGGCAAGCGTGGCACATCACGCCCATTGTCCGTGTTTCCGAACAAAACGTCCGCAAATCCGAACACTTGTGCGATGACTGGGTATCAGTCTGCCAGATCGTAGCGCTTGAGCTTTTCGTAGAACTGGGTACGCGATACGCCGAGAATCTTCGCCGCGGCCGTCCGGTGGCCGTGCGCCTGCTTGAGGGCATCCATGATGGCCTCGCGTTCGGCGCGGGCGCGGGCGTCGGCGAGGTTTTCGCCGCCGGCCTTTGCGACTGGCCTTGGCGACGCACTGGCGAGACGCGGCATGGCCCTGGTGATCACGGTGCTGTCGAGCACCTCGGACGAGGCGATGGCGGCGGCGCGCTCAAGGACGTTGCGCAGTTCGCGGACATTGCCCGGCCAGTCATGGCGCTGCAGCAATTCCGTGGCATCGGGCTCGAGAATCCAGCCGCGGGTATTCTCGGCGCGCGGCGTTTCCTCGAGGAGCCGCTCGCAGATGACGGGAATGTCTTCCAGACGGTCCCGCAGGGGCGGGACATTGATGGCGAGAACGGCGATCCGGTAGTAGAGGTCGGCGCGGAAACGGCGCTCCTCTATAAGCTTTTCGAGGTCCTGCGAGGTGGCGGCGATGATGCGCACGTCGACCGATTTCACCGCGTTGGAGCCCAGCGCCTCGATCTCGCCTTCCTGCAGAACGCGCAGGAACTTGGCCTGGATCGACAGCGGCATGTCGCCGATCTCGTCGAGGAACAGCGTGCCGCCATGGGCAAGCTCGAACTTGCCCTTGCGCTGCTTGCCGCTGGCGCCGGTGAAGGCACCGGGCGAGACGCCGAAAAACTCGGACTCGAGCAGGGACTCGGGCACCGCCGCCATGTTGACGGCGACGAACGGGCCTTCCGAGCGGTCGGATGCCTGGTGTATGGCGTGGGCCAGCAATTCCTTGCCCGTGCCGGTCTCGCCCAGGATCAGCGCCGGCCCGTCGCGCAGGGCGAAGCGGCGGATCTGGGTCTTGAGTTCGGTCACCTCGTCGCTGACACCGACGAAGTTGGAAAGGGAATACTTGGTCTGCCGCTCGCGGGTGAGGGCGGCCTGCGCGCGGGTGAGTTGCTTTTGCAGGGTCTCGAACTTTTTCAGGATGGGTTCGAGATAATCGACATTGTCGTAAAAGACGAAACCGATGGCGCCCTGGATCGTGCCCTCGTCGTCCTTGAGCGGAATGCGGCAGACGACGAGCTGGCGCTGGTCGAAGCTCATGATGTCGAGAAGGATCGGGCGCCCCGTCTGCACGACCTTGCGCATCAGCGAATGCGGAATGACCTCCTCGATGGGCAGGCCCAGGGGGTCGAAATCGTCGGCGAGCTTGAGCAGCTTGCGGTAGCGCGTGTCGATCCAGGTGATACGGGCGTCCGCATCGACCATGATGGCGCCCTCGAAATACTCGCGCAGCAGGTTGAATGCGCCCATCGCCTCTTCGATGAGGGCGGGCGGGGCCTTGCCGAACATGTCGGGGCGGTTCGTCACGCGATTACCTTTCTCGACTGGTATTCACGGTAACCGTGCACCCGGATGCCCGCAAGCTGACGGTTATTCACGAAGTTCCGGCAGGTCGCGGTAGAGATCGAGGCTTTCGGGGTTCGCCAGGGCCGTGGTGTTCTTGACCATGCGGCCGTGGATAGTGTCGCGCACGGCGGTTTCGGAGACCTTGCCCGAGCGGGTCCGGGGGATGGCGTCGACGGCGATGACGCGTGCCGGAACGTGTCGGGGGCTGGCGCCGGCGCGGATGCCCTTGCGGATCGTCTGGACAAGGTCCTCGGTCAACACCGCGCCATCGCGCAGGGTAACGAACAGGATGACGCGCTGATCGCCCTCCCAGTCCTGGCCGACGGCGACGGCCTCGGCGACCTCGGGAATGGTCTCGACCTGGCGATAGATTTCCGCCGTTCCGATGCGTACCCCGCCGGGATTCAGCGTTGTGTCCGACCGGCCATGGATGACGAAGCCGCCCGAGGGGCGCTTTTCGACGAAGTCGCCATGCGCCCAGACGCCCGGAAAACGAGCAAAGTAGGCGTTCTCGTAGCGCTTGCCGTCCGTGTCGCCCCAGAAGAACACCGGCATGGACACATGCGCATTGCGGCAGACCAGCTCGCCCGGCTGGCCGGTGACCGGATTGCCATCTTCGTCGAGGGTGTCGATGTCCATGCCGATCATGGCCGACTGCAACTCGCCGCGCCGCACGGGCAGGAGCGGGTTGCCGCCGATGAAACAGGCGCAGATGTCGGTGCCGCCCGAGATCGAGGCGAGGTGCACGTCCTTTTTCCAGTCGTTGTAGATGTAGTCGAAGCTGGGCGGAAGCAGCGGCGAGCCGGTGGAGAGGATGAGCTTGAGGCTATCGAGCTTGTGGGTTTCGGCAGGCTTGAGGCCGGCTTTGGCGCACGCGTCGATATATTTGGCCGACGTGCCGAAAATGGCGACATTCTCGGCATCGATCAAATCGATCAGCCGACCGGCATCGGGATAGCCGGGATTGCCGTCATACGTGACGAGCGTCGCCCCGAGGGCAAGGCCCGTGACCTGCCAGTTCCACATCATCCAGCCGCAGGTGGTGAAATAGAAGAAGTTCTCGCCCGGCTTGATGTCGCAATGCAGCATCTGCTCCTTCTTGTGCTGAATGAGCAGGCCCATGGCCGAATGGGTGATGCATTTCGGCTTGCCGGTGGTGCCGGAGGAGAACAGGATCGCCAGCGGCGCCTCGAAGGGCAGGCGGTTGAAGGAGATATCGCCGGGAACGTGGGGCTCCAGCCATTCGCCCAGCGTTGCGCAGGGCAGGGCGGCGAGGCGATCGGGGATCTCGTCACCGATCAGGACGATACGCTTGAGATGCGCCTCTTCGGCGACCGCCTGGATGGTGGGGGTGACGTCGATCCGTTTGCCGGCGTAGGAATAGCCCGGAACGGCGAGAAGGATCGTGGGGTCGATCTGCCCCAGCCGGTCCGTCGCGCCGGCGGGGCCGAAATCGGGCGAGCAGGACGACCAGATGGCGCCGATGGCCGCGGTGGCCAGATAGCCGATGATCGCCTCGATGTCGTGGGTGACGATGGCGGCGACGCGGTCGCCTTCCTTCACACCTTCCGCCCTGAGGGCACCGGCCATGCGGGACACCTCGTCATGGAGTCCGCGGCGCGTGATCGTGCGGCGCGTGCCGTCGTCGCGATGGGCGATGACGGCCGGACGGTCGTCGGGCTCGCGCAACAGGTTTTCGGCGTAGTTGGCACGGGCCTGGGGGAAGAACTTCGCGTCGCGGATGCTCTTGCCCGGGACGAAGGCGGCGTTGCCCTTGTCGCCGATGATGTCGAGCGCATCCCACAGCGCGCCGTGGAACGCATCGGGCTCATTGATCGACCAGTCGAGCAGGGCGGCATAGTCGTTGGGCGCGGCGCCGTGCTGTGGCTGCGTCCGCTCCGCGAACGCCCGGAGAGCGGATTGGCGTTTGCGCGTCTCGGACGGGGTCCAGACGATGGGGGGCTCCTCCATTTTGCTCCTCCTCAGTCGCGGGCGATGCACATGGCGATGCCCATGCCGCCGCCAATGCAAAGCGTGGCGACACCCCGGCGGGCATCGCGTTTGATCATTTCATGGATCAGCGTGGTCAGGACACGGGCGCCGGATGCGCCGATCGGGTGGCCCAGCGCGATGGCACCGCCGTTGACGTTGACCTTCCCGGCGTCGAGTTCAAGATCGCGCATGACCGCCAGGCTCTGAGAGGCGAAGGCCTCGTTGATCTCCCACAGATCGACGCTGTCTGTCGTCCAGCCGGCCCGTTCGAGCGCCTTGCGGCTGGCACCGATCGGGCCAAGGCCCATGACCTGCGGATCGAGCCCGACATGTGCCCAGGAGGCGATGCGGGCCAGCGGCGTGACGTTCGCGGCCGCCAAAGCCGATTCCGACATGAGAACCACGGCCGCGGCACCGTCGTTGATGCCCGAGGCATTGCCCGCCGTGACCGTGCCGTCCTTGTCGAACGCGGGCTTGAGCTTCTGCATCGTGGCGAGGTCGGCGTCATGACGGATGAACTCGTCGGCACTGACGATGGTCTCCCCCTTGCGGGTCTTGACTGAAACAGGGACGATTTCGGTGGCAAAGCGGCCGGCCTTCTCCGCGGCCGATGCACGCTGGTGCGAGGTGAGGGCGAAGGCGTCCTGGGCCTCCCGCTCGATCAGATACTGCTTGGCGACATTCTCCGCAGTGGCGCCCATGGGGTAGCCATAGAAGGCGTCGCTCAGCCCCTCGCTCATCACCGTGTCGGTGAAGGTGATATCACCAAGCTTCTGCCCCTGCCGAAGCGTGGCGACGTGCGGGGCACGGCTCATGCTTTCCTGCCCACCCGCGACAACCGCTTCCGCCTCGCCGAGCGCAATCTGCTGGCCCGCGAGGGCGATGGCGCGCAAGCCGGAACCACACACCTGGTTCACGGAAAGGGCAGGGGCGCTGTCGGCGAGTCCGGCGGCACGAGCCGCCTGGCGCGCCGGGTTCATGCCCTGGCCGGCCGTAAGGACCTGCCCCAGGATCGTTTCGTCGATACGGGCGGGCTCCAAGCCGGCGTCCGCGATCGCGGCGGTGATGGCAATGGTGCCGAGTTCATGCGCGGCGAGCGAGACGAGGCCCCCGTTCAGCGCGCCGATCGGTGTGCGGCGTGCCGCCACGATGTGAACGTTCTGCCCGGCCATGCCCGTCTCCTTCACGTATTCATGTGTCGCCCGTATTGGTAACGCTTGCCCCGGAGGCGCAAATAGGCGTATTTATACGTCATGTCGTCAGTGCGCTCTCAGACCGACGAACCCGGCGCGGGCTTTCTGTTTCCGCTCGAAGCGCTGCCCGTTCCAATGGTCTACGCCACGCACCGGATCATTCGCGATTGCAATACGGCCTTTGCCGAACTGTTCGGCTATGAGCGAGGCGAATTGCGCAACGAGAGTTTCAACAGGCTCTATCCCGAATTGGCCGACTTCGTGATGGTGGGCGACCTGTGGCGCTCCAATTTCGCGGGCGGGCAGGCGTATGCGGACGAGCGTATCATGCGCAAGCGCGACGGCACGCGCTTCTGGTGCCGGGCGCGGGGGCGCTCGATGCTGCGAGGCGATCCGTTTTCCGAAGCGATCTACTGCTTCGAGCCGATGACGCGGCCCGTACATCACGCGCGCACGGAACTGACGCCGCGCCAGCGCCAGATCGTGACGCTCGTCTCACAGGGCAAGACGAACGCGGAGATCGCCGGGGAGATCGGGCTGTCTAAGCGGAGCGTCGAGACTCACCGGCTTCGATTGATGCGTGCGCTGGGGCTGCGCAACAGTGCGGAACTCGTCGCCTGGTTTTCGGCGTCCTCTTGAGCCCGGACCGCTTGCCAACTCATTGAAAGCGCGCATTTGGCGCGACACGTGAGCATCGACCCGCCCCTATTGGTGCGGCTGCCACGTGATCGTGGCGATCACGAACTTCATGGCGGGTCTTGCGGCGAGAGAGAGGTTATGCGAACGTGAGGTTAGGAAAAGCTTTTCCTAAATCCGCGAAATCATCGTGCCTATGAGGAGATTGGGACATGAAAAGCGGTTTATGGAATGAGAAAAGGTTTTCCGAACGACGTGACGGCAAGTCAGCGCGAGTCGCCGTCACATTGCGCTTAGAGGGGAGGAACCCATGACACTATTCAACGGCCGCGTAGCCACGCGCGTGATCGCCGCCGCGTCGGTGACCGCGATGATGACGACAACGGCGTTTGCTCAGGACATGACCATGTGGGTGCGCGAGAGCGCCGCCGATCCCGGTCAGCTCATGGTCGATCTGTGGAACAGTTCGCATGACACCCAGATCGAACTGACAGCCATTCCGGACAACCAGGTGGTAACCAAGCTCGCCACGAGCGTGCGTGCCGGTGATGCGCCGGACCTGGTCTCGTTCGACCTGATCTACATGCCCGACTTCATGCGGGCCGGTTTCCTGACGGATCTGACCGACCAGCTCGAGGCCGATCCGAACTACGAAACCATGGTTCAGGCCTACAAGGACATCGCCACCTACGAGGACCGCATCTACGGCGTCGGCTTCACCCCGGACGTCTCGATCCTGGTGTGGAACAAAGAGCTGTTCCGCGAGGCGGGGCTCGATCCCGAGCAGCCGCCCGAATCCATCTACGAGATTCACGAGATGGCCACCAAGATCGGCGCACTGGGCGACGATACCTACGGCTTCTATTTCGCCGGCTCATGCCCGGGCTGCAACATCTTCGTCACCTCGCCCCTGATGGTGGCGGGCGGCGCCGAGATGCTGCCGCGCAGTGGCGACGATGCCGCGCTTGAAGGCGAGGCCGTCTTCGAGGTGCTCGACCAATACCGCCAGATGTGGGAGGAGGGGCTTATACCCGAAAGTGCCGAGGTCGACACCGGCGAGAACTTCGTCTCCGCCTTCACGCAGGGCAATATCGGCATCACCGGCTCGGGCGGCTTCCTCCTGTCCCTGATGGAGCGCCAGTTCCCCGACTTCGATTATGGGGTGACGCTTCTGCCGGGTCTCGAGCCGGGGCAGGTTTCCGGGTTCGTGGGCGGTGACGTCGTCGCCATCCCAGAGGGCACGCCCAACGAGGAGGCCGCCCGCGAGTTCATTGCCTGGGTGCTCAGCGACGAGGCGCAGCTCGAGGGGCTGGCCAAGAACTCGATCCTGACCACCCGGACGGACCTGGCCGACAACGAGTACTTCGAGGGCAACGAGAAGGTGCAGGCCACTGCAAGGGCGCTCGAGGCCGGGTACGTGCCCGCCGTCTTCCACTTCGCGACCATGGTCAACTCGGATTCGAGCCCGTGGATCAACATGATCCAGCGCGCCGTGTTCGATGGCGACGTTCAGGCTGCGATCGACGATGCGCGTCAGCGCATGCTCGATATCGCCAGCCAGTAGTATCTGCGACAAGGGCACCCGGCCGTTGGTACGGCCGGGTGCCGACGCTGCGGGGAGGGGCGAATGCTTGCCACCAACAACAAGCTGATCGGACTGATGTATCTGGCGCCGGCTTTGCTGTTTGTCGCCGTGTTCGTCTTCTATCCGCTCAGCCAGCTCATCTACATCTCGATGACCAGCGAGTCGCTTCTGGGCGGCGGCGAGTTCGTCTGGTTCGACAACTACATTCGGGCCTTCACGGATGCCGATTTCTGGAGTTCCTTCTGGTTCACTGTCCAGTACACAGCCTATATCACCCCGGTGCTGGTGGGGCTCGGTTTTCTGCTCGCGCTTCTGACCAGCGACAACCGGCCGGTCATCCAGGTTACCCGCGGCGTCGTGTTTCTGCCCGTGGTCATCGGCTTCGCCAGTTCGAGCCTGCTGTGGGTCTGGCTGTTCGACCAGCAGGTCGGGCTTTTGAATAAGTTTCTCGTCGATATCGGTGTGCTCGCCCAGCCATGGGTGTGGTTCAACAAGGCGCATCTGGGCCTGTTCGCCGTTGTCGTTTCCGTGACCTGGAAGGTGGTGGGGCTCGGCATGATCCTGATGATCGCCGGAATCCAGACGATCAGCCAGGACGTGATCGAGGCCTCGATGATCGATGGCGCGCGCTATTGGCAGCGCGTGCGCAAGATCATCATTCCGCTCGCCGCCCGGTCGATCTTCCTGGCGACACTCATCGTCGTCATCGGCTCCATGCTCGCCTTCGATCAGTTCTACCTGATGACCGGCGGCGCCCCGCGCGGACAGACCTTCACGTCCGTTTACTGGATTTACCAGAACTCGTTCGTCTACTTCAAACTGGGCTATGGCAGTGCGCTGTCGATCATTCTCACGGTCGTGATCATGATGATGGCCGCCCTGCAATTGTTCCTGCAGCGCCGGGGAGTGGCCAAATGAGCGCGACGACAACCATCGACACCGCGCCCGCGCCAATCGCCAAGGGCGGCGCCATCGAAGCGCAGGCCGTGGGCGGCAGCCGGCGCGTCCGCTATCTCGTCGGTGCCCTGTGCATTTTCATCATCGCCTTGATGCTCGCGCCGTTGGTTCTGTCGTTCTTTGCCTCGATCAAGACGCCGGACGAGGCGGGCGCAGTACCGCCGACCTATCTGCCGCACGGGGTCAGCATCGAGAACTACATGACGGTGCTGACCTACCAGGCGGGCCTGTGGACCTATGTCTTCAATTCGCTCCTCGTGGCGTTCTTCACGATCGCACTGTGCCTCGGGCTCTCGGTACCGGCCGGCTATGCGCTCGCGCGCTTCGCCATTCCCGGCAAGGAGGTGCTGTTCCTCATGCTCCT
Organism: uncultured Devosiaceae bacterium; assembly: GCA_964572555.1. Lineage (GTDB taxonomy): Bacteria > Pseudomonadota > Alphaproteobacteria > Rhizobiales > Devosiaceae > CAZNHG01. Next base: position 28,823 of record CAZNHG010000001.1, read on the forward strand.
GGCCAGCATGATGATCCCGTATCAGGCCATGCTGACCCCGCTCTACCTGATGTTCACGGAACTGGGCCTGACGAACACTCATCTCGGGCTGGCGATCGTGCATACGATCCTGCAATTGCCGTTGTCGGTCTACCTGATGCGCAACAGTTTCGAGGGAATCCCGAAGGAACTCGAGGAAGCGGCCGTCATGGACGGGTGCAGCTCCTTGCAGATCCTCAGGCGCGTGTTCATGCCGCTGGTGATCCCGGGCATGGTCACCGTGTCGCTGTTCGCCTTCATCATGTCGTGGAACGAGTTCATTGCGGCTCTGGTGTTCATGAGCAGCGAGAACAGCTTCACCGTGCCGGTGATGCTGACGGGCGTTTCCACGGGCATTTTCGGGGTCGTCGACTGGGGTGCGCTGCAGGCGGGCGTGATCGTCTCGATCGTGCCCTGCGTGGCCATCTACCTGATGTTGCAGCGCTACTACGTGTCGGGCCTGATGAGCGGCGCAGTGAAATAGGAGCAACGGACGCCGCCATGACCGATTCAGACCCCAACTCTCCGGAGCCACAGGAGCCGCGTGCCGGCCGCTCGCATGCCGGCCCGACCATCCGCGATGTCGCGCGGGCGGCCGAGGTGAGCATCGGCACCGTCTCCAAGGCCCTGAACAATTCCGGGACGCTACGCCAGGAGACCCGGGATCGCATTGTCGCGGTCGCGCGGGAGCTGGGCTTTCGGCCCAACGACCTGGCGCAGGCCCTGCACCGGGGGCAGAGCTTTACCGTGGGGCTGATCTCCAACGACAGCTTCGGGCGTTTCACCATGCCGATCATGGAGGGTCTGGAACGGGAGCTCGCGGCGGAGCGGATCGCAGTGTTTATGTGCAACGCCACGGACGATCCGGGACGCGAGCGCCAGCACCTCGAGCAGCTCATGGGCAAACGGGTCGACGGGCTGGTGTTCACCGCCCGCCGTGCCGACCGGCGCCCGAGCGTCAGCGTCAATCTCGGCGACCTGCCGACGATCTTCGTGTTCTCGCAAAGCGACGATCCGGACTCCTTTTGCCTGTTGCCCGATGACGAGGGCGGGGTACGGATGGCGACCGAACATCTGATCGCGGCGGGCCGGACGCGCATTGCCCATGTGACGGGACCGGAGCGGTTCGAGGCGGTCACGCTCAGGCGCAAGGGTTATGCGGCTGCGCTGAAGGCCGCGGGCCTGAATGCGCCGGGGAACTATTTTCTGTCTGGCAGCTGGTCCGAGCATTGGGGGCGCGAGGCGGTCGAGAAGCTGTTCACGGGGCCGGACAGGGCGCCCGACGGGATCATCTGCGGGAACGACCAGATCGGCCGCGGCGTGCTCGAGGCCCTGCGCGACCGCGGCGTCGCAATGCCGGACGAGGTCGGCGTGGTCGGCTTCGACAACTGGGAAGTCATGGCCGAAGCGGCCCGTCCCAGGCTCACCAGCGTCGACATGAATCTTTACGAACTGGGCCGTGAGGCCGGACGCCGGATCATCCGCATGATCGGCGGCGAACAATTCCACGGCGTACTGCGGCTGCCCTGTTCCCTTGTGGTGCGGGAAAGCTGTGGTGCGCAGGCGATCTGACAGAACGAAAAACGGGGGCCCGACAGGGCGGAGACGTTACATGCGCAAGTTTGCACCGGTTGATTTCACCAAGGTCACGCTGACCGGCGATTTCTGGAAGGAGCGGCTGGAGACCGTGCTCACGAGCACCATCCCTAGTCAGTACAACAAGCTCGTCGAATACAACATGATCGACGAGCTCGACATTCACCAGCCGCCGCCACCCCTGACCATTCCGGCCAACAAGAGCGGTTTCACCACCCAGATCTTCTGGGATTCGGATATCGGCAAGTGGATCGAGGCGGCGAGCTATGCGCTGGCGCACCGGCGCGACGAGAAGATTGAGGCGCAGATCGACGAGATCGTCGACAAGCTGGAGCGGGCCCAGCTTGAGGACGGCTACCTCAACATCTGGTACATCTCGCGCGAGCTGGACAAGCGCTGGAGCAATCTGCGCGACAATCACGAACTCTACAATGCCGGCCACCTGCTCGAGGGCGCGATCGCGTATTATCGGGTGACGGGGCGGCGCAAGCTGCTCGACGTGATGGAGCGTTATCTCGATCACATCCGGGCCACCTTCGGCACGGGAGACGGGCAGAAGCGCGGATATCCGGGGCATCAGGAAATCGAGATCGGGCTGGTCAAGCTCTATCACCTGACCGGCGAGCGGAAGCAGCTCGACCTTGCCGCCTACTTCATCGACGAGCGCGGCAGCGAGCCGCACTATTTCGACGAGGAAGCCAGGGCGCGCGGTGCCGATCCGGCGAGCTATCACTTCGGCACGCACGAATACAGCCAGTCGCACAAGCCCGTGCGCGAGCAGGACAAGGTGGTCGGACACGCCGTGCGGGCCATGTACATGTACACGGCCATGGCCGACCTTGCCGCCGATCTCGACGACGACGCGTTGAGGCGGGCTTGCGAGGTGCTCTGGGACGACGTGACCTCAACCCGCATGTATGTCACCGGCGGGTTCGGGCCCTCGGCGTCCAACGAAGGCTTCACCACCGACTACGACCTTCCCAACGACACGGCCTATGCCGAGACCTGCGCGTCGGTCGCCATGATCTTCTGGGCCCAGCGCATGCTCAATCTCGATCTCGATGGCCGCTACGCCGACATCATGGAGCTGGCGCTGTTCAACGGCGCGCTGTCGGGCCTGTCGCGTGACGGCGAGCACTATTTCTACGAGAACAAGCTCGAGAGTGACGGCAGCCATCGCCGGTGGGAGTGGCATCCGTGCCCGTGCTGCACCATGAATGCGTCGCGGCTGGTGGCTTCTGTCGGCGGCTATTTCTATTCGGTGGGCGACAACGTCATCGCCATGCATCTTTACGGCGGCAATACCGCGACACTCGAGATGAACGGGCGGCAGGTGACACTTGCCGAGGAGAGTACTTATCCGTGGTCCGGCGCGATCCGTATCACTGTCGAGCCGGAAGGGAGCGGTGCCTTCAGTCTCAAGCTGCGGATTCCGGAATGGGTGCAGGGTGCGACGGCCGCCGTGAACGGCGAGAAGATCGAGGTCTCCGCTCAGTCAAAGAACGGGTACCTGGATATCACGCGGGACTGGCAGAAGGGCGATGTCGTCGAACTCGACCTGCCCATGCAGCCCCGGCGCCTGTTTGCCAATCCCCAGGTCCGCATGGATCTCGGACGCGTGACGCTGCGGCGCGGGCCGCTGGTGTTCTGCCTCGAGCAGGCGGACAATGCGGATGCGCCGGTAACCCGGCTGACCCTGCCGCGCGACGCCGAAATCACCACAAAACAAAGCGATCTGTTTGACGGCATCGTAACGCTACAGGCCCGGGGAGGGGCGACGAGCGCGCAAGACTGGGGCAACACGCTCTATCGCACGACGCCGCCCGAGCAGGAACCTGCAACACTCACGGCCATTCCGTATTATCTGTGGGCCAACCGCGAACCGGGACCGATGACTGTCTGGATCCGTGAAGAGTGAGCGCGACCGGCCTTGAAGGGGAGGAGACCATGGCACACGTCGAACTGAACCATCTGCACAAGCAATTCGGCGCCGTCGAGGTCATCCGCGACCTCAGCCTCGGGGTTGAGGCCGGCGAGTTCTGTGCGCTGCTCGGCCCGTCGGGCTGTGGCAAGTCCACGCTGCTGCGCATGATCGCGGGACTGGAAACCGTGACGTCGGGAAGCGTGGTGATAAACGGGCGGGACGTCACCCAGGTGCCGCCCGCCAGGCGCCAGATATCGATGGTGTTCCAGTCCTATGCGCTCTATCCGCACATGACGGTGCGCCAGAACATCTCGTTCGGCCTCGATATCGCGGGTGTGCCCAAGCAGGAGATGAACAAGAAGACCGACGAGGCGGCGCAACTGCTGCAGCTCGATGCGCTGATGGACCGCAAGCCGGCCCAGCTTTCGGGCGGCCAGCGCCAACGCGTCGCCATCGGACGGGCGCTGGTGCGCGATCCGGAGGTCTTTCTGTTCGACGAACCGCTGTCGAATCTCGACGCCAAGCTGCGCGTTCAGATGCGGCTGGAGCTCGCCAAGCTTCACCAGGAGATCGAGACGACGATGGTCTATGTCACCCACGACCAGATCGAGGCGATGACGCTGGCCAACAGGATCGTGGTGCTCGACGAGGGGCGGATCGCGCAGGTCGGCACGCCGCTCGATCTCTATCACCGGCCGGAGAACAAGTTCGTGGCCGCCTTCATCGGCTCGCCCGCCATGAACTTCATCAATGTGGCCGCGACGGGTGTCGACGGCCGGCGTGTGAAGATCGACCTCGGCGCCGGAGCGGTCGAGGTCGACATGCGGCACGACGGCAGTGGTGCCGGTTCGGACCTGGAACTCGGCGTGCGTCCCGAACATCTGACACCGACCAATCCGGGGGCGGTCGATGCCGTGCTCGACGGCAAGATCAGCATGCTGGAACGACTGGGGAACGTGACGATCCTTTATGTCGATACGGCAGCGGGCTCGTTCGTGGTGGAGGGCGACAGCGAGTCGACGGCGCAGATCGGGGATGCGGTGGGCTTGGCGTTCGATACCAAGCGCACGCATCTGTTCGCGCCGGACGGGGCGGTTCTCTAGTTTCGTGAAGACGGGAAGGTGGCTGGAAGGGGACGGCTAGCGCCTTGAAAACACGGCAGAGTTTTCCGAAATCTTGGAACATTTCTAAGGTATAAGTCATTGTAATATATACGCTTCTTGACTTGGTGCAGGGCGCCGCTATAACGGGGCAGTCCTGTTTGGGTCTTGAGCCCAGGTTGGGAAGTGCACATCACCTCCACCCCGCGCCCGGCCGATGCGGCGGGCCAACGCAGAACGAACTATACGGATTGGTAATGTACACGACTTCTGAACCGGTGGGTTCCATTGCCCGGCCGGACATCGATGCACTTTTACAATCCGTGTGCGCCTTGGCCGAAGGTGAAGGCGTGACAGTGACACCGCTGCCCAATGTCTGGGTGATGAAGATGAGCCAGCAGGCACCCTATCATCGAGGGCGGAATGCCGGCATGTCCCTGGCGGTTGCCGCCTCCGGCCAAAAATCGGTCGTGATCGGGAACGGCCATCTCGTTAACGACGCTAGCCGGTATCTGGTGCTGCATGGCGAACAGTCCTATGACGCGGTTGTTGAAGCCTCGGAGAATGAGCCCTACATCGCGCTCAAGCTGCAATTGCCGCCGGAACTGGTGGCAAGAACGCTGATCGAGCTTGCCGACACCGGATATGCGCCATCGAATGCGGCTTTGACATCTCAGCCGACGGCTTTCTGCGACGATCTGACGACAGACTTCGCCGCCTCTTTGCTACGCTTGGTCCGTTCGTTCGACGATCCCGCCGACTGTCGGATGCTGGCCTCTCCCTGTCTGCGCGAGATCTGCTACAGGCTGCTGCGCTCCGATGCCGCCGGCATGCTCAGGGCGTCCGTCACGCGCGAAGACACGAAACTCATCGCGGCCATGCGCCTTATCGAGGACGACGCCACGGGCAGCCTGACCGTGGCGGATATCGCATCGAATGTGGCGATGAGCCCGTCGCATTTCGCGCATCGGTTTCGTTCCTGCTTCGGTGTATCGCCCATACGTTACCACAAACAGATCCGTCTCGAACGAGCGCGGCTTTTGCTCCTGGACACGGCTGCCACGGTTTCCATGGCAGCCGAGGAGGCAGGCTACGCCAGCGATGCCCATTTCACGCGGGACTTCAAGGCGCTGTTCGGGCTTTCTCCACGCGCCTATGCCCGCAACATGCAGGCGAAACTTGCCCCGGTCGGCAAACGCTAAGCGGCTTTTTGTCTTTCGCAGGATCAGGCATTCTTTCCGAAGAAACCGGTATGGGCGCGATGTCCGGCCAGTCTTATCAGCACCAGATGTTTAATGCTGAAAGACCGGAAGGAAAGAAATGTCGGTTCAAGTTGTCGTTCAATTCAAAGCCCTGGCGGAGAAGCAGGCCGCGTTCGAAGCGATTATGGAGTCGGTCAAGGCCGATCTGCCGAAGGTGCCCGGCTGCCTGGGTGTTTCCGTTATGCAGGATATCGACGATCCCTGCAGATTTACGCTGGTCGAGACCTGGGAAAGCCAGGACAGGCACAAAGCCCACATTGGGAAGCTGATCGCGGATGGGACGTGGGCCGGCATTGAGAGTCATCTCGATGACCAGCCGGGTTCGGGCTATTTCCGGCAAGTATGACGCAACAGGTATGTCGAGGCGTCCGGCGGTCAACCGACCGTTCCGGCGGCGGCACGGGATGACCGGATGCCTTCAACTGTGGCGTCTATGCCCGTCTCCTGCGCCCGTGACGGCGCAGGAGACGAGGGTCCGCGGCTTCACGGCATCGGTCCTTCTGTGAGAAAGGGGCAGGCGCGGCATAGGCGCGAAGCACACACACCTGTTCGCGCCGGACGGGGCTGTGCTCCAGGGACAGGACCTGGCGTATGCGGAAAGGGCGGAGCGGAGAGGCACCCGCCTTAGCGCATTGAAAAACTGGTAGAGTTTCCTTCGAGTTTGGAACCTTTCTAAACAATAAGTCATTGTAATATATACGCTTCTTGACTTGGCAAAAGGCCCCGCTATAACGGGACTGTCCTGTTTGGGCCTTGAACCCAGGTTTGGAAGTGCGCATGACCTCTACCCCGCGTCCTGCCGCTACGGCGGGCGAACTGTCACACAGCCTCGACGCGATAATCGCCGGTCTTGCCAGGCGGGTCGACGCGGTGTCGCCTGTGCGGCCGGGGGATCGGGATGGTGCCGTCGCCATTGCACGGGTTGCGTCCGCGGGAACGCCTTACGCTGCCGAGTGGCTGGCGGGCGAGGGGGCAGCGGTTCCCGGCGCGGACGACCGGACACGGGCCGCGTTCCTGATCGGGCGTCTCAGTTGGACCCTTGCGGGGTTCTGTGCCGGAGCGAGCCTGACGGGTGTGTCGCTGCCGCTCTTCGGGCCCGAGGACGTGTTCATCGCGCCCGAGCGCTTCACCTGGCACTACCAGGGTCAGTCGGGAGAGGCCATACGCTATCGCCTGTCTGTTGCCGGTGCACCGGAGACGGCCGCCGGCGACACCGGCCGGATCGAGACCATCCGCAAGAGCCTGGAGGCGGTTCATGCGCCGCTGATCGACGCGGTCGCAGCGCGAACCGGACTGTCGCGCGGTGCGCAGTGGCGCATCGTGGCGGACTCGGTCGCCGGCGCGTTTCTTCATGTCGGCAACCAACTTGGGTGCGCGGAACTGGCCATGGAAAGGGGGCAGGCGATACTGGCAGCGCCAAACTCGCCGCTGCGCAATCGAAAGACCGGTTATGTGCGCGTCGAGCTGCCCGATCCCGCCGGCGCGGAGCGGGTGTTGTTCGCCGACTGGTACTGCAGCCGTGGCGGGTGCTGCCGGTATTACTCGGTGCCCGGCGGCTCCTTCTGCGCGACGTGCGTTCTGCGCAAGCCCAGGGATCGCGATGCGCTCCTGCGGGCCGACCTCGAACGACGCTACCTGCTGGAAGCGCCGTGACCTCCGATTTCTCAAAACCTTCCGGAGATGTTCCCATGAAGTTTCTGTCCGTGCTGGCCGCGCTTGCTCTGGCCGTGGTTCCGGCCGCTGCGCACGCGCAGGACGCATTCCCCGTCGCTATCGAGCATGTTTACGGTTCCACCACGATCGAGGAGGCTCCCGAGCGTATCGTGACGTGGGGATGGGGCGCGCATGATGCGGCGATCGCGCTTGGCGCGGTGCCGGTCGCCATCCCGTATTTCGATTATGGCGGCGACGAGAACGGCATGCTGCCCTGGACGCTGGAAGCGCTTCGCGAGCGCGGCGCGGAGATGCCGGGCACGCTCGACAACGTCAACGACGAGCCGCCCGTCGAGCAAATCGCAGCGGCACGGCCGGACCTGATCATCGCGGTCTATTCGGGATTGACCGAGCAGCAGTACAACACGCTGAGCCGGATCGCGCCCGTGGTGGCCTATCCCGAGGAGCCCTGGGCCACACCGTGGCGCGATGTCATACGACTGACGGGCGAGGCGCTCGGCAAGGCGGACGAAGCTGACACGCTGGTAGGCGGCCTCGAGAATTTCATGGCGGCAGAGGCGAAAAAGAGGCCGGCCCTTGCCGGCACAACCTTTGCGGGGGTCGCGAGCTACAACGAAGAGATTGCCGTTTACGCCGAACGCGATCCGCGCATGGAGTTCCTGGAGGACCTGGGCATGCAACTGGCACCGAGCGTGACCGAGCTGGCACCGGAGAACGGCTCGTTCTTCTATTCTCTGAGCCTCGAAAGGGCGGACCAGCTCGTCTCGGATATCCTGATAGGTTATTTCGCGACGGAAGATGCCGGCGATGCCTTCTTCGGGCAGCCCACCGTCGAAGTCATGCCGCAGGTCGAGCAGGGTGCGATTGCCGCAGTCGTCGGCGAGGCCCTTGTCAGTTCCATCGGTCCGCCGACAGCATTGTCGCTCGAGTGGGGGCTTCCGCGCTATCTCGATATCGTGGCCGAGGCAGCGCGGCAGGCCGGTGACTAGGTGCCCGAATGTAGCGAGCCGTGGAGTGCCGGAAACCCTAGAAATTGCTGTGGTCTGGGCGCATTGCCTCTTGTTTTTGCCGCATTGAATGGAAAGATTGCGCCGCAAAGCGGAACCGACGAGAACCGATGAAGAAGCGCAAGACCAAACGCCGGCGCAGTGCGCTGGTCGACATTCTCAATGGCGTGCTGTCGCTGGTGATCCTCGCCATCATCGCGGTGGTCGGCGTGGTCATGTTTGCGGCGCACGAGTTCTATCAATCGGATGAGACGCAGCAGGAGACCACGTTCCAGATACACGCCGGAACAGGGCTGTCGACGATTGCGGCGCGCCTGGAGGATGCCGGGCTCATCGACAACCGATGGGTTTTCCAGTTCGGTGCGCTTGCAAACAGCAAGGCCCGCGAGATCAAGGCGGGAGAGTTCCGTATCGCGCGCGGCGCCAGCATGGCGGATATCCTCACCGAAATCACCGAAGGCGAGCCGATTACCTATTCGGTGACAGTGCCGGAGGGTTTTACCTCGTGGCAGGTTGTCGAGCGGGTCAGGGCCAGGACCGAATTGACGGGCGATATCGAGACCGTGCCGGAAGAAGGCACGCTTCTGCCCGACACCTACATCTTCCAGCGCGGGGACGAGCGCAGCGAGATCATCCAGCGCATGCGCGCGGCACAGGACGAGGCGCTCGCGGAGATCTGGGCCAGCCGTGAACCCGACCTGCCGCTCGAAACACCGGAAGACCTGGTAACGCTGGCTTCCATTGTCGAGAAGGAAACCGGTGTCCCTGACGAGCGGCCGGAGGTCGCAGCGGTGTTCATCAATAGGCTGGAGCGGGGCATGCGGCTTCAGTCCGATCCCACTATCATCTACGGCATTACGAACGGTGAGGGGGCGCTCGGCCGAGGGCTGACGCGCTCGGAGATCGAAGAGGAAACGCCCTACAACACGTATGTCGTGGACGGGTTGCCGGCGGGGCCCATCGCCAATCCCGGCATCGAGGCCATGCGCGCCGTGGCGAATCCGGCCGAAAGCGACGCGCTCTATTTCGTTGCCGCCGGTGCGAACCCCTCCCAGGGCCATGTTTTCGCCCAGTCCTATGACGAACATCGCGAGAATGTTGCGCAGTACCGGGCGGCGCTCGAAGAGGCGGCGGCCGTGGAAGGAGCCGAGGCGGAGGCGGCCCGCGACGAGCTTCAGGCCGAAGAGGCCGAGCAGGCGGGCAACGGGGCGGCACAACAGGAAACAGAGCAATAACGCGGCGGGGCGGCACGCCGGACATCAGGAAATGAAATCCATGACCCAGCCGCTGGCTTCGATGACCGGTTACGCCCGCATGAGCGGGTCATCCGGCCATTGCAGCTTCGATATCGAGATCAAGTCGGTCAACGCGCGTGGCCTGGACGTACGCCTGCGTCTGGCCTCTGGACTGGACGCGCTTGAGCCGGAGGTGCGCAAGCGGGTAAACGAGACCCTGACCCGCGGATCGGTTTCGGTCGGAATTTCGATGCGGCGCGAGGGACCGGGCGGCGAGCTGTTCGTCAACCAGCAGGCGCTGGGTGCGGTGCTCGATACGCTCGAAGCCTTGTCGGGCCGGCTCGATGCGGATCGGCCGCGTCTCGATGGCGTACTGGCGCTGCCCGGGGTGCTGGAAACACGGGAAGCGCCATTGTCGCCGGACACCGAGGACGCACTGCATGCGGCCGTTATCGAGACGCTCGAGACCTGTCTCGACGATCTGGTGGCATCGCGGCGGACCGAAGGCGAACGGATCGCCGGGGCGTTGCGGGAGCGTATCGACGAGATCGAGGAACTGGCCACCAGGGCCGACGAGCATCCGGCACGCAGCCGCGAGGCCGTTCTCGAGCGCCTGCGCGCCCAGGTCGCGGAACTGGGCGAGGCCGGGGCGGAACTGTCACAGGAGCGGTTGCACCAGGAAGCCATGCTGCTGGCGACCAAGGCCGATATCCGAGAGGAGCTCGACCGGTTGAAAGCGCATGTCGCGACGGCGCGCGAACTGATGGCAGGTGGCGGGCCGGTCGGGCGCAAGCTCGACTTTCTTTCACAGGAGTTTAACCGCGAGGCGAATACCTTGTGCTCCAAGGCGAACGCCGTCGATCTCACCGCTATCGGTCTTGACCTCAAGGCGGCGATCGATCAACTGCGCGAGCAAGTTCAGAACATAGAGTAGGAGCCGAGCCCCGCCATGAATTTCGAACGCCGCGGCGTGATGCTGGTGATCGCGTCCCCGTCGGGTGCAGGCAAGACGTCGATCTCGCGGACCATTCTGGCGCAGGAGGACAACCTGTCGCTGTCGGTTTCCGTGACGACCCGCGAGCGCCGCAGCAGCGAGGTGGATGGAGTGCACTATCACTTCATCTCGCGGGGCCAGTTCGATTCCATGCGGGAAAACAATCAGTTGCTCGAATGGGCCGAGGTGCATGGCAACTTCTATGCGACGCCGCGCGCGCAGGTCGAAGAACTGATCGCGGGGGGCAACGACATCATGTTCGATATCGACTGGCAGGGAACCCAGCAGCTCTACGAAACCTGCCGGCCGGACATGGTGACCATCTTCGTGCTGCCACCGTCCATCGCCGAGCTGAAGTCGCGATTGGAGCACCGGGCGCAGGATACGCCCGAGGCGATCAACCGGCGCCTGCTCAATGCGCGCGAGGAAATGGCGCATTGGGACGAGTACGACTACGTGCTCATCAATGACGACCTCGACACGAGTTGTCAGAGGGTGACCGAGATTCTGGCGTCGGCCCGGCAGTGGCGGCGGCGGCAGGTCGGCATCGGCGGCTTCGTCGCGGAGCTTCAGGAAGAGATCGACCGGTTGCAGTAGGTCGGGGAGCTAGCGCGCCGCTGCCCGCTGCCTGGCAAGTGCGCGTGCGATATCCAGAAACGTCCTGATGGGCAGCGTTTCCGCGCGTTCCGTGCCGATCAGCCCGACTTCCGCGAACAATTTGTCGAGCGGCAGGCCGAGCCCTTTCAGGCTCTGGCGGATCATCTTGCGGCGCTTGCCGAACGCTTCGCGCGTGACATCCTCCAGTACGTCGACGGGAACGTCCGGATCGACACTGCGCGGCTCCAGATGGACGACCGAGGAGGTCACCTTGGGCGGCGGGGTGAAGGCGCTCTTGTCGACGTTGAACGCAATGTCGGCGTGGCTGCGCCAGCCTGCGAGAACGCCGAGCCGGCCGTAGGACTTGGTGCCCGGCCTTGCGCAGATGCGCTCGGCCACTTCGCGCTGGAACATCAGTGTCATGCTCTCGAAGAATGGCGGCCACGGCTCCGTCGTCAGCCAGCCGGTGAGAAGCGGCGTGGCGACGTTGTAGGGCAGGTTGGCGACGATCTTCACGGGACCGTCCGCAAGGCTGGCATAGTCGATCTCGAGCGCGTCGGCTGAAATGACCTCGAGCCTGCCCGGATAGTGGTCGGAGATTTCCATGAGCGCGGGCAGAGTGCGCTCGTCGCGCTCGATGGCGATGACCTTGTCGGCGCCCTCGGCCAGGAGGGCCCGCGTCAGGCCGCCGGGACCGGGACCGACCTCGATGACGGTGCAGCCCGTCAAACGGCCCGCGGTGCGGGCGATGCGGGCCGTAAGGTTAAGATCGAGCAGGAAATTCTGCCCCAGATCCTTTCGAGCCCACAGGTCATGTGCAGTGATGACCTCGCGCAAGGGTGGGAGCCCGTCTATCGCGCTCATGGCGCTGCCCGGGTCATGCGGTCGGCGAGCCGGATAGCGGCCAGCAGGCTCGTGGCGGAGGCCTCACCGGTGCCGGCCAGGTCGAGGGCGGTGCCGTGATCGGGCGATGTGCGCACGATCGGCAGGCCGAGCGTGACATTGACGCCGCTGTCAAAGGCGACCGTCTTGATCGGGATGAGAGCCTGATCATGGTACATGGCGATCACCGCGTCGTACTGGCGCCAGTGCGGCGGATGGAAGAGCGTATCGGCCGAGAGTGGCCCGACCGCGTCGATACCGTCCGCGCGCAGGTCTGCTATGGCCGGGGCGATCCGCTCCTCATCCTCCACGCCGATCGTGCCGTTTTCGCCGGCGTGCGGGTTCAGTCCCGCAATGGCGAGGCGCGGTGCGGCAATGCCGAAGCGTGTGCGCAGGTCATGCTCGACGATACGGGCGGTTTCATTGACGTGCTCTCGGGTGACAAGGCCCGGAACCTCGGCAAGTGGCACGTGAATGGTCATCGGGACGGCGCGTAAATCTGCATGCGCCAGCATCATCACCGGTGTAGGCGTTGTGCCGTGGGGGCCGGCGCACAGTGCGGCAAGGAACTCGGTGTGCCCGGGATGCGTGAAACCCGCATCATAGAGCGCGGCCTTGTGGATCGGCGCAGTGACGAGCCCGCGGCAGGCTCCCTCCAGCGACGCGGCGACGGCCCGCTCGATGGCGCTCATGACGGTGGCGCCCGCCTTGGGATTCAACCGGCCCGGAGTATCGGCCACGGCATCGCCGATCTCGGCGACGGGTAGGGCGGCCGGAAAAACCTCCGCGACGTCCACCGGCGTTGCGGGCTCGACGGAGATGTCGAGACCGAGCCGCCGCGCGCGCTGGTGCAGGAAATCGGCTGCACCGAAAACGAGGAACGCCGGCAGGCCGAGATCCTGCCGGCGGGCAAAGAGCTGGAGGATCAGGTCGGGACCGATGCCCGCCGGTTCCCCCATGGTAAGGGCAAGAGGGCTTTCCGCTTGCTGGGCCATGATCTAGTTGACCGAGATCGCCGCCCTCTGCCTGAGCTCCTCGAGATGGGCGTCTGCCTCCTCCTGCAGCTTCTCGTTGCCCGCTTCCTGGCGCAGGTCGTTCTTGATGAACGTCAGGTCGTGCGCGGATGCCTTGGAACACACCGCGAGCATGGAAACACCGCGATCCGTAACGCGCGGGGTCGTGATGCCGCCCTCGGACAGGTTCGCCAGCTCCCGGGCAATCGCGTCGGGCATCTGGGTCGCGTGGCGCCGCCCCACATCGATAACCGCGGCGTCGGTATAGGAAAGCGACAAGTCCACTGCGCTGTCGCATCCGCTGAAGCTGCGGCGGTACTGATTGGCCTGGGCGGTGCGCCCCGATGCCGACATGCCGGAGCCGTCGGGCACGAGGAACAGAACCTCCTTGAGCAGGTAGTCATAGCTCTCCGTTTGCTCGAGCTGTTCTTCGGCCTGCTTCTCGAGTTCGAGATCGGAGATCTGCACACGGGGGGCGATCATCTGGCGAGTCACCCTCTGCCAGGCGATTCCGGCACGCAAGCGGGCGCGCAGCGTATCGGGATTCACGCCGTTTTCGGTGAGGATGCGCTGAAGGTTGGCTTCGCTGACATTCATGTTGCGTGCAACGTCCAGAAAGCGGCTCGAGACCTCGCTATCGGTCACACTGATCTCGAGCCGTTCGGCTTCCTGCAGCTTGAGAGCTTCCTCGATAAGTTCTTCGCGCGCCAATTCGAGACGCGCGCTGTTCGAGCTGCCACGGCGCTCGAGCCGCAGGAGATTGGCACGGGCGCTGATCTGGGTGTCCGTGATGGAGGTGTCGTTGACCCGTATGCGCACGGTGGCTGCCCAGGCGGGGCTCGCCAACCCGATGCAAAGCGCAAGGACGGTGACAACGGCGCTCAAACGCATGAAATTCATTTTTTGCCTCGGCATAAGTTCATGGGGTCACGGCACCATGGCCGGGACCACCTGTTTATCGTGCTTAGCATTATCCGCGTGCCGCGCGGAAGTATCGGCAGTGTTTAATACTGCTTTCCGGCGAGAATATGCGCATCGGTTCGCTCGCCTAGAAACCGTATCCCTCACCGCCAGGCCCCTTGAGCATGAAGGACAGGCGGTAGCTCTGGCTTTCCGGGTTCAGAAGCTCGGGGCCGTCCGCCTTATAGGACGCAGTGACGGAGAAGTAGCCGTCGTCATAGGTCAGGGCCGCCGAGCGATCGAGGAACTCGTCGCTGGTGATATCCCAGCCTGCCGAGGCAGTCGCATACCAATACTCATGCAGCGGGATACGGACCGCCCCCCCGACATCGTGCTGAGCCTCCAGGGCTCCAAGCGCCGGATCGGGGGCGGAATAGGCATAGTCGAGCGCCAGGCGCCAGCCCTCGTAGCTGAAGGCGGCGGCGACGGACCCGTGCTCGATGCTCGCATCGTCCGGGTCGACCTGGGTCTTGGCGCCGAACTCGATATGCTCGTTGACGGCGCCCCGCAGACCGGCCACCACGTAGGATGCCGTGTCGCCCAGCCCGGTGCTCGTGCCCGTCTGGGCGAGGTCGGATACGCCCAGCGCATTGGTGCCGGCGAGGTGGAAGGACTGTCCGGCCACGAAATCGAGATAGCTGCCATCGGCGAAATCGGCCATATAGTGGCCGCCGACATTGGCGCGCAGGCCGGTTTCCTGCCGGTCGATACCGGAAAAACGATTGAAGCTGAACAGGTTCGTATCGTCGAAGAAGAAGCTTTGTGCCTCGTCGTTGGTGATGCCGACCTTCGTCGTATCGCTGCCGCGATAAACGATCTGCCCAATGGGTTCGACGATATGCGTTGCGCCTTCGGTAACTGCCGCCAAGGGATACCGAACGTCCAGCGCGGCGATGGGCGTTGCGTTGAACATCTCCGTTTGGCCGGGCATGA
This sequence comes from uncultured Devosiaceae bacterium, assembly GCA_964572555.1. GTDB lineage: Bacteria > Pseudomonadota > Alphaproteobacteria > Rhizobiales > Devosiaceae > CAZNHG01. The sequence continues at coordinate 44,018 of CAZNHG010000001.1, forward strand.
GCCCGCTCGCCCCGTCATAGGCGGCGAAGTCCGTGCGCAGGCCGGCATAGGGTGTCAGCAGAATGCCCGCGGACGTCGTCCACTGTTTGCTCCAGCCGCCCTGGACCATGCCGTGCAGCTTGTTGCCCTCGAGACCCTCGACATAGGTAACGCCGTTGGCCGTGCTCGTGCTGTCCGCGGCGCGGCTGGCATTGAGCAGCTTGCCCGAGACCTCGATACGCCCGGCATCATGCCCCAGGTCCTGCACGTGCTCGAAGCGCGCCGTCGGCAATGCCAGGGCCTGCTTGTCCTGATCGTCGGCTGCAACGCCGGAACTCTCGTCGAGCTGAACGAACTCCTGCACCCGCACGTCCCCGAACGTATCGGGGTTCAGATAGGTGGCGTAGGCCTGATTGATGCTCGACTGGCGGATGGGCAGGTCGTAGTCGCGGAGATAGCCGCGATCGGAATGCAGCGAGTAGGCGCCGCCGACCGTCCAGTTCTCGGTCGGCGTGAACTTCGCGCTCGCTTGAACCGCGCCGCGCCAGTCCTCGTCGCCGACCGTGCCGGCAAATGCGCCGCGATCGAACTGGTAGAGGCCGGACGCGGTGACCGAGACCTCGCCCAGTTCCCCGAAACGGTGGTCGACCCTCGTGCTGAGCAGCCCGCCCTGACGGGTCAACAGGGTCGGCGTGACGATCAGGTCCGTATCGAGGCTGACCGGGTAGAAATAGGGAAAATCGACTTTCAGCCCGTACTTCTCGGCATAGCTGTAGCTGGGGAGCCGGAACCCCTTGGCGCGCGGATTGGACGGATCGGGGAGCCGCACCCAGGGCAGCCAGGCGACGGGATAGCCGAGAACTTCCAGAATGGGCTGCTCAAGGTCGATGAGCTCGTTCTGCTGATCGTAGACCATACGCTCGGTGCGCACCCGCCAGCCGATCCGGCGCCCTTTGTCGTCGATGCAGGTGCCACAGGGCGCATAGGTGCCGTCTTCGAGAATCGTGACGGTATCTTCGTCATGCAGGGTCTGGGACGCCGTGATCCTGGCGCCGTCCCGGGTCACCAGGACCATGGAATCGAGGATCGCCTTCTTGAAATTGCCCGTCACCTCGATGCGGTCGGCGGCGTATTCGGTACCACGCGGATCGCGGATGACGACATTGCCGATGAGCGTGACATCTTCGGTTCGCCGGTCGAAGACCAGCTTGTCGGCTGTTGCGAAATAGCCGCGATAGGCCATATCGACCTGTCCGCTCGCGGTGATCACGCCTTCTGAATTCTGGGAAAGATAGTCGGATTCGATGGCCGCCTGCTTGTCGCCGGGCTCGGGAACGCGATCGAAGAAGTCCTCGGGCAGGAGGGCGGCGAAAGCCGTCGCGGGAAGCAAGCACAGGGGCAGCAAGAGGCCGGCAGCAAAGGCCCGGCGCACCCCCGATCTCCAACCCAACTCACGGCGTCGACGCATTACGCTCGCCCATCCTCCTTGTACAGCAGCACCGTCACGCCAATGACGATTGCCACTATCGCGGGCCCCCAGGCTGCGAATGTGGGGTCGAGAACCCCGGCCGACCCGGCCCGGTCAGCCATCTCGGTGATCACAAACACAACAAACCCCAATACGATACCGTACAGGATCGTACCGCCATATGAACCGGTTCTTCGATAACCGGCGGTAAATGCGAATGCAATTAACAAAGAGCCAACGAGAAGGCCGGGCAGGGCCATCAGCTTGGCAAAGCGCATGGCCGCAGCCGCCTGGGCGACAGGATCGGCCAGGCCCGACGCCAATGCCTGCTGCAATTCGAAGAACGTGAAATCGTCGCCCGTGGTCAGGCGCAGTTCCAGTTCGGCCCGGGTGCTGGTGGTGTCGACAGTGTATTCCGGCACGAAGCGCGGGAATTGGTTCGAGGCGAGAAGCAGGGCGCTTTCGAGCTGCCACTCGCCTTGAGTCAGCGTGGCGTGATCCGCCTCGATCCGCCTGATTTCCCGTCCGCGCGGCAGAAAGAACGTGGCGTCGTCCAGAATATGCGCCTCGCGGCCGGTGCGCGTGGCCTGGATGACGATACGGCCGTCCGTACTGTCCTGTTCGAGCCAGACATTGTTCGGTCCGCCGATGTTGTTGTCGGTCAGGCGTGGAACCTTTTCGATGCCGCGGCTGAGCTCGGTGACCTGGGCGTCGACGACCAGGCTGACGAAGATGCTGCCAAGGACGATAAACACGACGGGGCCGCGCAGGATGCGCCAGATGGAGAAGCCACTGGCCTTGATGACCATGAGCTCGCGGCTGCGCTGCAGTTCAATAAGCGCGATGATTGCCCCCAGAAGTACCGTCACCGGCAGCACCTTGATGCTCCAGCTGGCAGCGGCGGTGAAGATGGCGAGAAAGGCGAAGGCGCGTCCCTGGTTCTCCGCGAGGTAATCGAACCGCCAGCCGTCCATGGACTCGATGAGGACGATCAGGCCGAAAAAGATGACGACCACACCGATGATGCGCGAGGCCATGCGCCGGGTGAGAAGCCAATCGATCCGGGTCATGCCGGCCTCCGTCTCATCAGCATGAGGCGCTGGCCGAAGAGCTTCGCCGCAGTCAGAACCAGCGCGAGACATAGCAGAAGCACCGCGCCGGTATACTTGCCGTCGGGGCCCAGCGTGTCCTCGGCAACCGACACGATGACGCGGTCACTCAGGCCGAGCACGAGCACTACGACTTCTGCCGGTATCCTGTGGTTCGTTCGTCTGCCGTGCGGGAAGGCCGCCATCGCCGCCGCGACGAGGCAAAGCGCGAGCACGCGGGCCATGTCGGCAAAACGTTCATGGATCCGGGCCCACGCCCTGCGGTCCGTTTCGCCATCCATGACGGCCCCGATGATCTGGGGCGTTGTCTGTTCGGAAAAGTCGGTTGCCGAACCGTTCACCCCGCGCGGCCTGTCGAGGCCAACTTCGTACTGGCTGAAACCGATTTCGGTGAAGTCGTCACCTTCGCGCAGATACTGGACGGCACCATTGCGGAGGCGGACGTTGTAGCCATCATCGGATATGACGATGACGGCGCTGTCGGCGACATAGGTGCGCGCCGAATCGGGGTCGCGGGTGTCGTGGGCGAAGAAGTTGGTGATCGTGCCGTCACGCTCGCGTCCGCCGATGATGACGACGAGGCCCGGCGTGACTTCGGAGAACCGGTGCGGGCTCAGGGCGCGGCCCACCAGGTCCGCCGCGACCTGTTCCTGCCAGCGCGCGTAGGTCTTGCCGGCCAGCGGCTCGACCCAGTGCGCGAGCAGGCCCGTGAAGATGAGGCCCGCCCCGATGAAGACGATGACGGCCTGCCATATTGCACCGGTCCGGCCGCTGGCGTGGATCGTGTGAAGCTCGCGTGTCGATTGCAGGGTGCGCAATCCGCGCACAAGGCCGATGCCCATGCAGATATAAGTGATGGTCAGCGTCAGGGGCGGCGTTGTCAGGAGCGACTGGCCGAGCAAAGTGAGCATATCCTGCCCCTTCGCCGTGACGAGGTCGAACAGGCGCAGGGTCTGGGTTATATAGACAAGGAAGATCGCGACGATGAGAAAGGACAGCGCCTCGGCAGAAAACAGCTTCACCAAGTATCTGCTCAGGCGCGACATGGGCAAAGCTCTACACTCTCAGACGGCCCGGTCAACGCTTTTTCCCGGCTTTTGCCAAGGCTCGACCCGGGATTGACCGGGCGCCCAAACTGACTATTTCTGAATGATACGGTTTCCTGCCGGACCATGGTTTCCTCAGGTCCGCCCGTCCATACAAAAGCGATTCACTCATTCATGTCTGACGAACTGATCATCAAAACCGCAAGCCTGTCGGCGAAACCGGCCGGAACCCTGGTTCTTTACGCCGATGACGGGCCGGTGCTCGCGGGCAGTGCCGCGGAAACCTGGGGCAGGACGGGCCTGGACTTCGAGAGGCTGAGCGCCGCCTCGCACTTCACCGGCAAGCAGGGGCAGATCCTCGACGTCCTCGCGCCCGCGAATTTGGGCGTGGACCGGCTGCTGGTCGCAGGCGCGGGCAAGCCCGACGATCGGGCAGCGGCCACCGCAAGCGGATACAGGGACCGCGGCGGGTCGCTGATCGCAAAGCTGCTGGCAGCGAAGGGCGACAGGGCCTCGGTGGTGCTCGACGAGCTCGAGGCGGATCAGGTCGCCGAGCTGGCGGCGGGCATGCGGCTGCGACACTACCGCTTCGACAAGTACAAGACGAAGAAGCGCAAGGACGACGACAACGGCGCTCCGGACAAGCTGACCGTTACCCTGCATGTGAACAACAAGGCAGCCACTGACCGCGCCATTGCCGACCGCATGGCGACGGTCGAGGGGACGCTGCTGGCGCGCGATCTCGTCAACGAGCCGCCGAACGTTCTCGGCCCGCAGGAGTTCGCCGAAACGGCGCAGGGGTTGTCGGAGCTTGGCATCGAAGTCGACATTCTGACGCCCGAGGAAATGCGCGATCTCGGCATGGGGGCGCTGTTGGCCGTCGCGCAAGGGTCCGAACGGCAGGGGCGGCTGGTGATCATGCACTGGCACGGCGGGCGCAAGAAGGACGCGCCCATAGCCTTTGTCGGCAAGGGCGTCGTGTTCGATACCGGCGGCATATCGATAAAGCCCGCCGGGTCGATGGAGGACATGAAGGGCGACATGGGCGGCGCGGCGGCCGTTACCGGCCTGATGAAGACGTTCGCCATGCGCAAGGCCAAGGCGAACGTCATCGGTGTGATCGGGCTCGTCGAAAATATGCCGGACGGGAACGCCTACAGGCCCGGGGATATCCTGAAGTCGATGTCGGGCCAGACGATCGAGGTGGTGAATACCGACGCGGAAGGGCGGCTCGTTCTGGCCGATGCGCTCTGGTACACGCAGGACCGCTACAAGCCGCAGTTCATGGTCAATCTCGCCACTCTCACGGGGGCGGTCATGGTCGGGCTGGGGCAGGACTATGCCGGCTTGTTCTCCAACAACGACGAGTTGGCCGTGCGCCTGTACGAGGCGGGGATCGCATCGGGCGAAAAGGTCTGGCGGTTGCCCATGGGGCCGGCTTACGACAAGCTGATCGACAGCCGGTTCGCCGACATGAAGAACACCGGCGGACGCTATGGCGGGTCCATCACGGCGGCGCAGTTCCTGCAGCGGTTCGTCAACGACGTGCCGTGGGCCCATCTCGACATCGCCGGGGCCGCGTTCAGCACGCCGGCGAACGAGACGAATGTCAGCTGGGCGGCCGGGTTCGGCGTGGCGTTGCTGGACCGGCTGGTGCGCGACCACTACGAAGGGTAGCCCCCGAACGGCGCCGGAAAGGCTGCGATGACCGACATCTTCTTCTACCATCTCGAACAGGCCCCGCTTGAGCGGGCATTGCCCGCGCTTCTGGAGAAGACGCTGGAGCGCGGGTGGAAGGCCGTGGTGGAAGTGGGGAGTTCGGACCGGGCCGAGGCGCTCGATATGACGCTGTGGACCTATCGCGACGAAAGTTTCCTGCCGCACGGGCTGTCCGGCGGGCCGGCGGATGCGTTGCAGCCGGTTCTGCTGACCACGGGCGAGGAGAACGGGAACGGCGCCAATGTACGTTTCTTCGTCGACCGGGCGGTGCCGCACGGAGAGGGCGATTACGAGCGGCTGGTGTTCCTGTTCGACGGGCACGACCCGGATGCGGTGGAGGAGGCGCGCGGGGCGTGGCGGGCCCTGGCAAAGCAGAACGCGTGCACCTACTGGCAGCAGGAATCCGGCGGGCGCTGGGTCAAGAAAGCCTAGGCCGCGCCGCCCGGCTGCCAGCCCTCGGGCGCCATCTCGAATCCCTCGAACCGGAAGCCCGGCGCGACCGTGCAGCCGACGAGCGTGTAGGCACCCATGGACTCCGCGCTCTGCCAATGGCCGGTGGGCACGACAAGCTGCGGAAGCTGCCCGGCGGCAAGGTCGGGGCCGAGCGTGAATTGCTCGGCCGTGCTGCCGTCGGCGGACAGCGACAGGGTCAGCGGCGCGCCGGCGTAGTAGTGCCAGACCTCGACGGCATCGACGCGGTGCCAGTGGGAGCGGTCGCCTTCCTCGAGAAGGTAGAAGATCGCCGTCGAGCGGGAGCGGGTGCCCTCGACCGTGTCCTCGAATGTCTGTCTGAACCAGCCGCCCTCGGGATGAGGCTGCAGGTCGAGATGGTCGATGATTTCCCGCGCGGTCATGGTGGTCATGCCTGCTCTGCCTCCGCCTGTTCGAGTTCCGCGCTCTTTTCGATCCAGATCTCTTCCTGCTCGGCGATCTCCGCCTCGAAACGCGCCTTGTCCTTGCCCAGAGCGATCGCCGCATCCGGCTTGCCCGAATAGAGTTCGGGATCGGCCAGTTGCATTTCCACCTTGTCGAGTTCGGCCTTGAGCCGTTCGATCTTCTTCTCCGCGGCCTGGATTTCCTTGCGCAGCGGCGCGAGCTGGGCACGGCGCGCGGCCGCCTCCTGGCGTTCGCGGCGCCGGTCGGAGCCGCTGCCGTTTGCAGCCGGATTGGTGCGGCCCTGCGAGCTTTGCGCGCCGCCGATCAGCATGCGCTGATAGGCCTCGATATCGTCGTCGTAACGCTTGATCGTGCCGTCTTCGGCAATCCATATCTGGTCGACGGTCGCCTCGATGAGGTGCCGGTCGTGGCTGATGATGAGCACGGCGCCCTCGTATTCGTTCAGCGCGGCGACGAGCGCGTCGCGGCTGTCGATGTCGAGGTGGTTGGTGGGCTCGTCGAGAATGAGCATGCCCGGCCCGCCAAAGGTGATCAGCCCCATGAGCAGACGGGCACGTTCGCCGCCCGAGAGGTTGCCGGCCGGCGTGTCCATCTTCTGCGTCCCGAGCCCCATCTGCGCCACGCGCGAACGCCGCTTGGCCTCCGCGTCGTAGGGCATGAGCGGCTCGACATGCTCGAGGGCCGATTGGTTCGGCTTGAGGATATCGAGCTGGTGCTGGGCAAAATAGGCGACCTCGAGCCCGCGGCCGCGGCGGAGCTGGCCGCTCATGGGCTTGAGTTCGCCCGCGATCAGCTTGGCGAAAGTCGACTTGCCGTTGCCGTTGACGCCCACCAGCGCGATACGATCCTCGGGATCGATGCGCTCGTTGATCCTGTTGAGCACCGGCGTGTCGCCATAGCCCACGGCCACGTCGTCGAAATCGAGCATGGGGCTGGCCATGGTCTTTTTCGGGTTCGCGAACTTGAAGGGCAGGGAGGTTTCGTCGAACAACGCTTCGGGTGGCCGCAGCTTCTCGATCATCTTGAGGCGCGCCTGGGCCTGCTTGGCCTTGGAAGCCTTGTAGCGGAAGCGATCCACGAAGGTTTGCATGTGCGCGATCTTTTCCTCCGCCTTCTCGCGCTCCTTGCCGGCGAGTTCCATCTGCATCCGGCGGGTGCGCTCGAACGTGTCGTAGTTGCCGCGATAGAAGGTGAGCTTGCCGCGTTCGAGATGGATGATCGAGGAGGCGGCCTTGTTGAGAAGATCGCGGTCGTGGCTGATCATCAGCACCGTGTAGGGGTAGTTGGCGAGATAGCTCTCGAGCCACAGCGTCCCCTCGAGGTCGAGATAGTTGGTCGGCTCGTCGAGCAGCAGCAGGTCCGGCTGCGAGAACAGGACGCCGGCCAGGGCGACGCGCATGCGCCAGCCGCCGGAAAGCTCCTTGCACGCAACGCCCTGGCGCTCGTGCGGGAACCCCAGGCCGCGCAGGATGGAACTTGCCCGCGCTTCGGCGGAATGCGCGTCGATGTCGGCGAGACGCGTGTGAATCTCGGCAATGCGATGGGCGTCGGTGGCCGTCTCGGCCTCGCGCATCAGGGCTGCGCGCTCCTTGTCGGCCTTGAGCACCATGTCGAGCACGCTATCCGCGGTCGCCGGGGCTTCCTGCGCAACCGTTCCGACACGCGCCTTCTGGTGCACGCCGATTTCGCCGTCGTCCGGCATCAGGCGGCCCAGGATCAGGTTGAACAGCGTCGTCTTGCCCGAACCGTTGCGGCCGACGAAGCCGGTTTTCGAACCGGACGGCAGCACCACGCCCGCCTTGTTGAACAGGACGCGGTCCTCGATCTTGTAGGTGAGGTCGGTGATCGTCAGCATGGGGAGCGTCGGGTCTCGGGCGTGGTATCGTGGAACTTACCGCGGAGGGGATAACGGTTTGCGGTCCGTTCGGCAATCTCCGGGCCGCGCAAACCCTTGTAACGGTCATGAGCAGCGGCTAAAAGGCGCGCAAACTTCAACCCCGTGAGTAAACAGGACCGTTTCACATGGCTCTCGAGCGTACTTTCTCCATCATCAAGCCCGACGCGACCAAGCGCAACATCACCGGCAAGGTCATCGCCAAGTTCGAGGACGCGGGGCTGGGCGTCGTGGCGCAGAAGCGCATCCGCATGACGCGCGAGCAGGCGGAGGGATTCTATGCGGTGCACAAGGAGCGTCCGTTCTTCGGCGAGCTCGTCGAGTTCATGATGTCCGGCCCGGTCGTGGTGCAGGTACTCGAAGGTGAGAACGCCATCGCGAAGAACCGCGAAGTCATGGGCGCCACCAATCCGGCCGAGGCCGCGCCGGGCACGATCCGCGCCGAGTTCGCGGAGTCGATCGGCGAGAATTCGGTGCACGGCTCGGACGCTCCGGAGACGGCGGCCGAGGAGATCAGGTTCTTTTTCTCCGACGACGAGATCGTGGGCTGAATCAGCGACCGCGCCACGCGGCGCCAGCCATGTTATGCTCTCACCGGCGCTCGCGGAGATTCCCGCAAAGCGCCGGTTTTGAAGCGGGTTCCGCGATCCAGGGAGCGAATCATGAACCGCAACACGTTGTACATCGTCGTCATTGCCATTCTGGTCGTGATCATCGGTTATCTGGGCTGGCAGTATTATCAGGACCAGAACAGTGCGGGCGTCGAGATCAACATGGACGAGAACGGCATGTCGGTCGAGACGAACTAGACTGGCTGCTTGCACGGCTGG
>CAZNHG010000002.1:0-14522 GCA_964572555.1 uncultured Devosiaceae bacterium
GCCACAAATGCCGGCCGTGCGGGGCGTGATGCGCCTTCGCCGAGCGTTCTCAGGAAAAGTGGGGACCACTTTTCCGGTTCGAGAACGCGACCACTCAAAGACCATAGTTCGAGGTGGGTCACGTCCCGCACCGTTCGTTCAGTTAAAGGTAGACCGTCAGGGAGAAACTCTCGTGCGGGCAAACCAGTGTGTCCAAGGCCGGCCGCAGTCCGCAAGCCAACTCCATCCCCATCTGTCATCCCCGCTTCAGGCGGGGATCCAGTACCCCCGGGGAGTCAGCTCATTGTGCCGCAGAGGAAGCAGTGCCCACACTACCAGTTCAAACCACACCAACCCACGCCAGTGGATACGGGTTCCCCGCCTAAAGCGCGGATGACAGCAGAGGGTGGGGCAACCACGTCGCAAAACTCTCTCTCCGATCCCCGCCCCAATCCCGCACGCTAAGCCCGTCAAGGCACAACCCCTCATCCCATCCCGCGGAAACGCAACGATTTCCCTTCCCATCGCCCGTCCCGAGCCCTTAGGATGAGCGCAATGAAAGGTGCGCCTGCGGTGCGATCCGGCCCGCATTTCTCCACCCACGCGTCGCGCTCTGTCCGCCGCCGCTCTGCCGGCGGGCGGTTTCCGCGCCCGGGGGCCGGGGAAATCGCAAGCCGTCCGCAGCGGTGAGGAGGGACAGCGACAGCGCGATGACCGAGAGGAAACAAGCCGGCAAGCGGGCCGCCACCAGGCTCGAGGCCCATATACCCGCGGAACGGCTGAAGACCGATCCCTTGTACACCTACGCCTATTCGGGCGACGCCAGCTATTTCCGGCTGGTGCCGGCAGTCGTTGCCATCGTCGACACCGAGGACGAGGTCCGCGCCGTCATGCAGACCGCGCGCGACGAGGGCCTGCCCATCACCTTCCGCGCCGCCGGCACCTCCCTGTCGGGCCAGGCGGTCACCGATGGCGTGCTATGCGTTCTGGGAGACGGCTGGCGCAAGATCGAGGTGGCTAAGGACGGCGGCAAGGTCACCCTCGGGCCCTCCATCATCGTCGCCGACGCCAACCGCGCCCTGCGCCCCTATCACCGCAAGATCGGCCCCGACCCCGCCAGCCAGGCCACCTGCAAGATCGGCGGCGTGGTCTCCAACAATTCATCCGGAATGTGCTGCGGGGTGATCCAGAACACCTATCACACCATGGACCGGCTGCGCGTGGTGTTCACCGACGGTACCATGCTCGATTCCGGCGATCCCGCCTCCCGCGATACCTTCCGGCTGCGGCGCCCGGACCTGATCGCGGGCGTCACCGAGCTGGCCCGCGAAGTGAAACAGGACAACGAGCTGGTCGATCTGATCCGGCGCAAATACGAGATCAAGAATACCGTCGGTTACGCCATGAACGCGCTGATCGACTTCGAGGATCCCATCGACATCCTCACCCACCTCATCGTCGGTTCGGAGGGCACGCTGGGGTTCGTCTCCGAGGTCACCTACAACACCGTCCCCGATCATCCGCACAAGGCGACCGCGCTCGTACCCTTCGACACCGCCCACCGCGCCGCCCGGGGCGTCGAGGCGCTGCACCATGTCGGGGTGTCGGCCGCCGAGTTCATCGAGCGCCGCGCGCTGGCGACGGTCGAGGACAAGCCGGCCATGCAGGACTTCCTTCCCTTTCTCACCGGCACCTCGCCGGCCGTTCTCATCGAGATCATGGCCGAGGACGGCGAAAAGCTCGACGCCGAGATCGACAAGGCCAACGCGGCCATGAAAAAGGTCGGCACCCTCGCCGAACCGCACTTCACGAAGGACCCGGAAGTTCAGGCCGGGCTGTGGGATATCCGCAAGGGCCTGTTCGCCTCGGCCGGCGCGTCCCGGCCCAAGGGCACGGTGATGCTCACCGAGGACGTCGCGGTGCCCATCCACAAGCTGCCCGACGCCGTCGAGGACCTGCGCAGGACGCTCGATCGCCACGGCTACGAGGAAGGCATCATCTTCGGGCACACGCTGGCGGGCAATCTGCATTTCCAGATGCATGCCGACTTCACCAACGCCGACGAGGTCGCCCGGTTCGAGACCTTTTCCCGCGATCTCGCCCGCTTCGTCTCCCTCGACTACCAGGGCTCGCTCAAGGCCGAACACGGCACGGGCCGCGCCATCGCGCCCTTCGTCGAGCAGGAGTGGGGCAAGCGCGCCTATTCGTTGATGCACCGCATCAAGGCCCTGTTCGACGGCGAGAAGCTGCTCAACCCGGGCGTCCTGCTCAACGACGACGACAAGGTCCACATCAAGGACACCAAGCAGATGCCGATCGCGGACGATCGCATCGACATGTGCATCGAGTGCGGCTTCTGCGAGCCCGCGTGCCCCTCGGCGGGCCTGACCCTCACCCCGCGCCAGCGCATCACCGTGGCGCGCGAACAGGCACGGCTCGAGCGCGAGGGCGCGGACGACGATCTGCTGCGGGCCCTCGACCAGGGGTATGTCCATGCCGGCATGGACACGTGCGCCGCCTGCAATCTGTGCTCGCTGCGCTGCCCCGTCGGTATCGAGACCGGCTCGATGATCATGGGCCGGCGCGACACCAAGCGCTCGGGAACGGCCGACGCCATCGCCGGCTTCGCCGCCGGTCACACCGGCGCGCTCGAAACCCTGATGCGCACCGGTGTCGCCGCGCATGGGGCGGCACGGGCCGTGATGGGCGATGGCGTCGTCGATTCGGTCTCGGGCGCGCTCAACAGTTTTTCCGGGCACAGGATTCCCAAGCCCAACCGCAACCTGCGCACCGGCCCCGGCGCACCGAAACCGCAGCCGGCCAACGCCAATGCCCCGCGCGGACAGGTCGTCTACTTCCCCGCCTGTGCCTCGCGCATGTTCGGGGCGCCGGAAACGGATTACGGCCTGCTGCCGGTGACCGACGCCATGCTCGCGCTTCTCGCGCGCGCCGGCTACGATCCGGTCATCCCCGACGATCTCTCGGGCCAGTGCTGCGGCCAGCCCTTCCAGTCCAAGGGGTTCCCCGGTCAGGCGCGCGCCGTCGGCGGCAGGCTGCATGAGGCGCTCGATGCCGCCAGCGGCAATGGCGCCCTGCCCATGGTCACGGACATGTCGACCTGCGCCCTGCATCTCAAGCACGACGGCCAGGCGATGAGCGACAGCGTGGAATTCCTGCTCGAGCATGTCGTGCCGCACCTGACGATCACCACGAAGCTGCCGGTGCTCGCCGTGCATCACAACTGCTCGGCCCAGCGCATGCACGAGCAAAAGACCACCGAGTCTGTCGCCGCCGCCTGCGCGGAAAACGTTGCCGTTCTCACCTCGGTGACCTGTTGCGGCTATGCCGGTGACAAGGGCATGTATCAGCCCGAGCTCAACGCGCATGCCCTGCGGTTCGCCTCCAACGACATCCCCGATGGATGCGATCTCGGCGTCTCGACGGTCACCACCTGCGCCACCGGATTGAGCGATCACCTCGGCATTCCCTTTGTCGGGCTGGCGAGCGTGCTCGAATATGTCAGCCGGCCAAAGGATTGACGGAAAACGCGAACGGGCGTACAGACCAAACGGTCTGATCCCCGTGATTCTGCCTTTTGCGCCTGCGGGGACGTGAAGCGGAGGAGCGGGAATGGACACGCAAGCCCCATCGACGCGCGAACGCATCACCGCCGCGGCGTTCGAGCTTTTTCTCAATCACGGCTACGACGGCACGGGCGTCAACCAGGTGCTGGCCCATTCGGGCCTGTCCAAGGGCGCCTTCTACCACCACTTCAAATCGAAGGACGACATCTACGAGCAGGTCATCAACGACTTTTTCCTCAAGCCGTTGGAGATGACCGACTTCGACAAGATGGCGACCCTGCCCCTGCGCGACATCCGGGCCATCCTGGCCGACTACTACGCCGGCCTGCCCGCCGACATCAAGCAGCGCTCGGGCATCGACATGACGCGCTACTACGTCCTGTTCTTCGAGGCCATGCTGCGCATGCCCGACTTCCGCAAGGCCGTGCGCGCCTACTACCTTACCCTGATCGAGGTCCTGACCGCCCGCACCTACGAGGAACGGGGCGTCTCGACCCGCGTCGCCGAGGTGCATTCGCGCAATATCGTGGCCACCCTCGAGGGCCGGCTGATGCTCAACGCCATCCTCGGCGAGCTGGCACCGGTCCAGACCAACGAGTCTGCCGGCGAATTACGGCGTTTCACCGACTGACCGGCACTGCCGCCGCGTGCGGCAGCGTGCGCACCGAGTTGCGCACGATGAGCTCGGACCTCAAAAGCACCTCGCGCGCGGGCGGCTCGGTGTCCTCGAGAAGCGCAAGCAATAGGTCCATCGCCGCCTCCCCGATATTGAGCCGCGGCTGCTTCATCGTCGTCAGGGACGGGGTGATGAAGCTCGCCAGCGAAATGTCGTCGAACCCCATCACCGAGAAATCCCCCGGCAGGTCGTACCCGCGCGCCGTCAGCGAAATGATCGCCCCCAGCGCCGTCGCGTCGTTGACGCAGAAGAACGCCGTGGGCAGGTGATCGCGCACGAACATGTGCTCCACCGCCCCGCGCCCGCTCTCCGTCGTCCCGTCCGCTTCCAGCACCAGGGCGGGATCGGCCGTGATGCCGGCGGCGGCGAGCGAGGCGCGATACCCCGCCTCGCGCATCGAATGCACGGCCTTGGCGCCCGACTGCCCGATGAAGGCGATGCGCCGGTGCCCCTGGGCGATCAGGTGGTCGGTGGCGATGCGCGCGCCCTCGAAATTGTCGACGCCGACGAACGGCACATCGGCATTGCGCACCGGCTCGTTGACCGCGACCATGGGCGGCAGCTGCCCCGCCGTCTCGCCCTCGGCGATCCCCAGCGGCAGATGGCCGGTGAGCAGGATCAGCCCGTCCGCCTTGTTCGAGGTGATAAACCCCAGATAGTCGGTCTCGCGCGCCGGATCGTTCTGCGTATTCCCGATCAGCACGCCATAGCCGCGCTTGGAGGCTTCGGTCTCCAGCCCGATCAGGATGTTGGAGAAATTGGGATCGCCCACATCCGGGGCGAGGATGAGGATCATGTTGGAGCGGCGCATGCGCAGCGAACGCGCCATGGCGTTGCCGGTATAGCCGGTCTGCGCCACCGCCTCCATCACCCGCCGGCGCGTCGTGTCGGCGACCTTGGTGGGCGTATGGATGGCGCGGCTCACCGTGGCGATGGACACCCCGGCGATATTCGCCACATCCTCGATGGTCGCCACGCCGTGCTTGTTCACACCGCACTCCCTGTGGCCGTGGGCGGGTCCGTCCCACCCGCGGCCTGATTCTCCCTCGTCCCGGGATGCTTGTCCGTTGACGGTTTGTCATTCATACGGCAAGGGCCCGTCCGCTCCAAATCCCGGAGCTTTTTCGTATGGGGCGGGCCGTGTGCTGCCTTATCATCACTTCACGCGCAACCGCCACGGCCAACCGTCATTTTCGGATGAATGTAAACCTTTACACTCCCGATGAAAAGGTTTACAGACTGGGCCAACAAGCATGGCTCGGCTGGAGGACGCCGAAACCAGCGTTGGGGGAGGACTTCAGTGGACACACAAAGCGAGGGCACGCCCGCCCGGCCGGATGTCATCCTGGCGGCCGACAGGGTTTCCAAGTCGTTCGGCGAGGTCCCCGTGCTCTTCTCCATCGACTTCGATGTGCGCCCCGGCGAGGTGCATGCCCTTGTCGGTGAGAATGGCGCGGGCAAGTCCACGCTCATGAAGACCCTCTCCGGTCTCGAACAACCCACCTCCGGTACCATCAAGCTCGACGGCGAGCCCCTCGTGCTGCCGCCCAATGCCGAGGCCGAGGCGCTCGGAATCGTGGTGATCCACCAGGAGCTCAATCTCGCCCGGCACCTCACGGTCACCGAAAGCATCTTTCTGGGGCGCGAACTCACGCGCAACGGCTTCCTGCGCACCGCCGAGATGCAGCGTCAGGCCAAGCAGTATCTCGACATGCTGCATGTCGATATCGACGTCACCGCGCGTATCAGCGACCTGTCCGTCGCGGACTGCCAGATGGTCGAGATCGCCAAGGCGATCAGCCGTGACGCGCGCGTGCTGATCATGGACGAGCCCACTGCGGTTCTTTCCACCGAGGAAGCCGAAGCCCTGTTCGAGCAGATCGAGCGGCTGCGCGCGCAAGGGGTGGCCATCGTCTTCATCTCGCACAAGCTCGACGAGGTGAAACGCCTCGCCGACCGCGTCACCGTGCTGCGGGACGGCCAGCTCATCGCCACGGTCGATGCCGAGAACCTGAGCCCCGACGCCATCGCCCAGATGATGGTCGGGCGCGAGTTGAGCAACCTCTACCCGCCCAAGCGCGAGCCCGACGCCGACGCGCCGGTGGTGTTCTCGGTCGAGGGCCTTTACGCCGAGGGCGGCATCCGGAACGTCTCGTTCGACCTCAAGAAGGGCGAGATCGTCGGATTTGCCGGCCTGATCGGATCGGGCCGCACGGCAACGCTCGAGGCTTGTGTGGGGCTGGGCGAACGGACCGCCGGCACGGTCCGGCTCTACGGTTCGCCGGTCCGGTTCCGCGATATCGGTGAAGCCCTGAAAAAGGGCATCGTCTACATGACCAAGGACCGCAAGGGGAAGGGGCTTCTGCTCGGCGCGGGGCTGCAGCCCAACCTGACCCTGTTCACCCTGTTCCGGCACATCAAGGGCATGTTCCTGAACGGGCGTAGCGAGGAAACGGCGCTCGACCGCGCCATGCGCCGCTTCGATATCCGCGCGCGCGACCCGTCCGTCAACGTCGGCCAGCTCTCGGGCGGCAACCAGCAGAAACTGCTGCTGGCCAAGACCATGGAGGCCGAGCCCGACATCATCATCATCGACGAGCCGACGCGCGGCATCGATGTGGGCACCAAGCAGCAGCTTTACCACGTCATCGCCGCGCTCGCCGCCGAGGGCAAGTCCATCATCGTCATTTCCTCCGAGATGCAGGAGGTTATCGGCCTGTGCCACCGCGTCGTCGTGATGCGCGAGGGCGAAGTCGCCGGCCTGCTGGAGGGCGCCGAAATCTCCGAGCACGAAATCGTCCGCTACGCAGCGGGTCTGGGACCCAAGGGAGAGAACAACAATGAGCGCCACAGCGCCTGAATCAACACCCCGCAAGATCGCCCGCGGCCTGCGCGTCGACTTCAAGACCGCCGGCCCGCTGCTCGCACTGATCGTTCTGTGCATCGTGGGCTATCTGCTCAACCCGCTGTTTCTCAGCGAGGGCAATATCTCGAACCTGCTCACCCGCTCGGCCTTCATCGGCATCATCGCGGTGGGCGGCACCTTCGTGATCACCGCGGGCGGGCTCGACCTGTCGGTGGGCTCCATGGCCGCCTTCATCGCCGGCATGATGATCATCATCATGAACGCGGCCGCCGCGAATTTCGGCGTTTCGCTCGCCACGGTGCTCATCGGGTGCGGTTGCTCGATCATTCTCGGGATCGGCGCGGGCTTTCTCAACGGCGTCATGACGGCCAAGGGCAAGATCGAGGCCTTCATCGTCACGCTGGGCACCATGGGCATCTACCGGTCCCTGATCACCTATTTCGCCGACGGCGGCACGCTCTCGCTCGACTTCGAGGTCCGCGACATCTACCGGCCCGTCTACTATGAAGCGGTTTTCGGCGTTCCCATCCCGGTCCTGGTTTTCGCCGGCGT
Source organism: uncultured Devosiaceae bacterium (assembly GCA_964572555.1). Classification (GTDB taxonomy): domain Bacteria; phylum Pseudomonadota; class Alphaproteobacteria; order Rhizobiales; family Devosiaceae; genus CAZNHG01. The sequence continues at coordinate 7,658 of CAZNHG010000002.1, forward strand.
CGCCATCGTGGGATGGATCCTGATGAACCGCACGGCCTTCGGGCGCTACTGCATGGCCATCGGCTCGAACGAGGCCGTGGCCCGCTACTCCGCGATCAAGGTCGACCGCGTGCAGATCGTCACCTACATCATCCAGGGCATCTGCGTGAGCCTGGCGACCGTCATCTACGTCCCGCGCCTGGGCTCGGCATCCTCGAACACCGGCGTTCTTTGGGAACTCGAGGCCATTGCCGCCGTCATCATCGGCGGCACGATCCTCAAGGGCGGCTTCGGCCGGGTCGGCGGCACGGTCGTCGGCGCGCTGATACTGACCTCGATCGGCAACATCCTGAACCTGACCGACGTCATCTCGAACTATCTCAACGGCGCCGTGCAGGGCGTCATCATCATCGTCGCCGTCTATCTGCAGCGCGGCAACATCGCCGCGCGCTTCGGGCGGACGAAGACCTGAATACCGTCCCCGGCACCGCCGGGGCGGTTTCACCGGCGTTCGTCGTAACGCCAGATATCTCAAGGGAGGTAACCACCACATGAAAGTCAAAGCACTTCTAGGCACGCTCGTGCTCGGATCTGTGCTGGCCGCCGGCACCGCCGTCGCCCAGGAACAGGTCAAGATCGGCGTGTCCATTCCCGCCGCCACCCATGGCTGGACGGGCGGCGTCAACTGGCACGCCGAACAGGCCGAACAGCAGATCGAGGAAGCGTATCCCAATATCGACATCGTGCTGGTCACGGCCGACGGCCCGTCCGACCAGGCGAGCGATCTCGAGGATCTCGTCTCGGTCCAGCAGATCGACGCTCTCGTCGTTCTGCCTTTCGAGAGCGGCCCGCTCACCGACCCGGTCCGCCAGGTCAAGGAGTCCGGGGTCTTCGTCACCGTCGTCGACCGCGGCCTGACCGAGGAGGGCATCGAGGACGCCTATGTCGCGGGCAACAACAGCGCGCTCGGGCGTGTTTCGGCCGAGTACATGAAGTCCCGCCTCGGAGAAGGTGACAACATCGTCATCCTGCGCGGCATCCCCACGGTCATCGACACCGAGCGCTTCGACGCGTTCATGGCCGAGATCGAGGGCTCGGGGATCAACGTGCTCGACGACGAGTTCGCCAACTGGAACCGCGACGATGGCTTCGAGGTCATGCAGGACTTCCTGTCCCGCTTCCCCGACATCGACGCCGTCTGGGCCCAGGACGACGACATCGCGCTCGGCGTGATCGAGGCCGTCCGCCAGGCGGACCGGACCGACGAGATGTTCATCGTCGGCGGCGCGGGCATGAAGCAGATCATCAAGGGTGTCATGGAGGGCGACGGCCTGGTGCCGGTCGACGTCCTCTATCCGCCCGCAATGATCGCCACCGCGATGCAGGTGACCGTGTCCAGGTATACCTCCAACGCACCGGTCCGCGGCGAGTACATTCTCGACGCGCCGCTGATCACCCCGGAGAACGCGGAAGAATACTACTTCCCCGATTCCCCGTTCTGATCGCTCAAAGCGATATCCAACCCAACGGAAGGCGCCCCCCGCGGGCGCCTTCTTCGTTGCGGCACGGTGAAGTGCGCCGCACCGGGCATTGCGCCCGGCACCGGCCAATGCCATTAACGCGATTGCGTTTCATCACCAGTCACGGGGATTCGAGCCACGATGGACATCGTTCTGGGCGCCGGCATCATCGGCACGAGCGTCGCCTTGCACCTGCAGGCGCGCGGGCGCGACGTCGCGCTGGTCGACAGGGCCGGGCCGGGCACCGGCACGAGTACGGGCAATGCCGGGCTCATCGAGCGCACCGACATGATGCCGCGCGCCTTCCCCCGCGCACCCGGAGAGATCGCCCGATACGCGCTGGGCACCGATATCCGGGTGCAGTTCGACTGGCCCTTCATGCCGCGCCTCGCCCCCTGGCTGTTCAGCTACTGGCGCAATTCCGCCCCCAAACCCCTCGCGCGCATCGCCGGCGAGATCGGCCCGCTGTTCATCCATTCGCTGGCCGAGTACGAGAGCCTTCTCGACGCGGCGGGACTGAAGGACAGCCTGCGGCACGACGGCTGGCTCCACCTGTTCCGCGACGGCGACCTGCCGCCATCGATGCACGAGGGGATCGCCCGCGCCCGCGACGCCGGAATGACCGTCGACGTTCTCGAACCGGACGCCATTGCCGAACGCGAACCTGCGCTCCAGCGCCGCTTTGCCGCCGGCATCCACTGGCGCGATTCCGCCAGCATCGCCGATCCCGGCGGCATGACGGCCGCCCTCGCCCGGTACTTCGCCGAAAACGGCGGCACGCTGATCGAGGCGAACGCCCACTCCCTGCGCCCGGACGGGTCCGGCTGGCAGATCGATACGCCCGACGGCCCGTTATCGGGGGAAAACGCCATCGTCGCGCTGGGCCCCTGGGCCGGTGATCTGGCCCGAAAGCTCGGCTACCGCTTCCCCCTCGCGGTCAAGCGCGGCTATCACATGCACTATGCGCCCGATCCCCGGAATGCGCCGAAACTGCCGGTCATCGACGTCGCCAACGGCTACGTCGTCAACCCCATGGATCGCGGATTGCGCCTGACCACCGCCATCGAATTCGCCCCGCGCGATTCAGCGCCCAATCCGCGCCAGCTCACACGCGCAGAACCCCTGGCCCGCGAAATCCTGCCACTCGGCGAGCGGCTCGATGCGGCCCCGTGGATGGGCGCGCGTCCCTGCACCGCGGACATGAAACCCCTCATGGGCCCGGCGCCCCGGCACAAGGGCCTGTGGTTCGCCTGTGGCCATGCCCATCACGGCCTGACGCTCGGCCCTGTCGGCGGCCGGCTGCTGGCCGAGCAGATCTGCGGGGAAACCCCGTTCATCCCGCACACGCCGTTCCTGCCGGCGCGGTTCGGCTAACCCGGCAGCTCCCTGAGTTCGGCATCCGCCAGCGCCTTGCGCACCGCGGCGACCCGTGCGGCGTTGTCCGCCGCCAGCGTACCGTCGGCATGATACAGGCTGTTCTCGAACCCCACCCGGCAGTCGCCGCCCCGGCGGGCCGCTGCGACGAGACAGTCGGTTTCCTGGCGCCCGAAGGCGCACGCCATGAACCGCGCCGCCCCCGTTGGCAGGCCGAGGGCCCGCAGGGCCTCGAGAAACGCCCCAACGTCGTCCGGCCGCCCGGCGCGGCCTTGCGCGTAGCTGCCCAGAACGAACAGAACCGACACATCGCCGTGAGGAACGATCCCGGCCGCGATCAGCCGGCCGAGCGCGAGAACCTCGTCCGGCTGATAGACGATGTGCTGCAACGCGATCCCGCGCGCGGCAGCCTCATGATAGAACCGCCTCTGTCCCGCTTCGTCGTCGTCCGCCGTGATCTCGCGCACCGCCGCCGACAGCGCGGTAACGCCCGTCACGTCGAGAAGCGTCCGCTGCTCTGCCGGATCGTACAAACCCGCGGCTTCCGTGGTGATCTGGACGGTCATGTCCGGCACAACCAGAGCCATCTCGGCCAGAAGCTCGGAATAGAGCCCGCTGTCGAGCACATGCCGCCCCATCCCGTCGCGCACATGCGCATGCAGGGCATCCGCCCCCGCCTGATGACAGGCCCGCGCCGCCGCGACGATCTCGGCGATCGTCACCGGCAGTTCGCCATGATCGGTCTTGCCCCGCCGTGCCCCGTTGGGCGCGACCATGACCAGCGGATGCACCCCGTCCCTCATCGCACGCCGGCGAGGGCCGCATCGATCGCCTCACCCAGGCGATCGACGATCATGCCGATTTCCTGCGGCGAGACGATGTAGGGCGGCGCCAGCAGGACGTGATCGCCGCTTTTGCCGTCGATTGTCCCGCCCATCGGGTAGCACATCAGCCCGCGCGCCATCGCTTCGGCCTTGATACGCCGGTTCAGGCCAAGCGCGGGTTCGAACGGCGCCTTGGTCTCGGGATCGGCCACCAGTTCCAACCCCTGGAACAGCCCGCGCCCGCGGATGTCGCCGACCTCCGGGGTGTCCGCGAACCGCGCCCGCAGCTCGCTCCCGAGCGTCTCGCCCATTGCCCGCACATTGGCCAGAAGATCGCGCTTCTCGATCTCCGCGAGCACCGCACCCCCGGCGGCACAGGCCGTGGGATGCCCCATATAAGTGTGTCCGTGCTGAAAGAACCCGCTGCCCGCCGCGATGGCGTCGTAGATCGGTGCCGCGCACAGCATTGCCCCGAGGGGCTGAATGCCGGCCCCCAATCCCTTGGCCATGCACACGATATCCGGCGCGACCTCCTCCTGCTCGGAGGCGAAGAACGTGCCCGTGCGCCCCGCTCCGCACATCACTTCGTCCAGAATGAGCAGGATACCGTAGGTGTCGCAGATTTCGCGGATACGCTTGAAGTATCCCGCCACCGCCGGCACCGCGCCCATGGTCGCCCCCACCACCGGCTCGGCGAAGAAGGCCGCGACCCTGTCCGGCCCGACCGCCTCGATGGTCTCCGCGAGCTGATCGGCAACCCGTCGGCCATACTGCTCCGCGCTCTCGTTGGCGCCGCCGAACCGCCAGTAGTGGCACGGCGCGATGTGGTGGACGAAGTCGGCCAGGATCGGGTCGAACTGCGCCCGCCGCCAGCGATTGCCGCCCGTCGCCAGCGCGCCCAGCGTATTGCCGTGATAGCTCTGCCAGCGCGAGATCACCTCGGTCCGCCGCGGCTCACCGGTTTCGAGGAAATACTGGCGCGCCAGCTTGATCGCCGCTTCCACCGCCTCGGACCCGCCCGAGACGAAATAAACCCGCTCGATTCCCGCCGGCGCGCGCGCCACGAGCATGTCCGCCAGCGTCTCGGCGGGCTCCGACGTGAAGAACCCGGTATGGGCGTAGGCGATCGTATCGAGCTGGTTTTTCACGGCATCGCGCACCGCGCGATTGGAATGTCCCAGGCTCGACACCGCCGCCCCGCCGCAGGCATCGAGATAGCGGTTGCCGGTGCTATCGATCAGCCACACGCCCTCGCCGCCCGCGGCAACGGGGAGATCGGTATGGGTCTGCCGGCCGAAAACATGGCTTTGGCGCATGATGCGCTTCCCGGATCAGGACCTGTGAACGAAAACCGACTGCCTGGCGTGGCGCACGACGCGCGCAGCGTTCGGCCCGAGCAGATAATCCTTGAGGGCGGGCCGGTGCGATTCCATGACGATGAGATCGCACGCCAGCTCGTCCGCCGTCCGGATGATCTCCTCGTAGATCGTGCCGTGCGCCACATGCCCCTTGATCGTACGGGGATGCCGCGCCGCGCCGGTGAGAACCTCCTCCAGCCCGGAGCGCGCCGCATCCAGCGCCTTGGCCTCGTAGTCGCTGGGAAAGAACGAGCCCACGATCGGCATGGTGTAGGTGGGGACCACGGCCAGGACGTGCAGTTCGGCATCGAACTTCTCTGACAGGTCCTCGGCGACCGGCAGCACGCGCCCGACCGAATCGGGATCGCCCAGATCGAGCGTGAGCAAGATACGGTTCACCATCACGCCTTACCCCAAAAAGCCGGCACGGTCTGCCGGCGCCGCTGCACCAAGACCACCAGCGCCAGCACCAGAAGGGCGGGAATATAGAACACTTCCTTGAAGATGCGCTCGTTCTCCACCTGCACCGTCTCGATCTGCACCGGCGTGTCGCGATAGAAATCGTAGTCGAGGAACGTATCCGCGAACCGCGTTCCCGGGAACGGTTCCTCCAGCCGCGCAACCCCGTCCTCGATCTGCACCACGAGTCCCGACGCCTCTTCCAGCCGTTCGAGACCCGGCCCCGATTCACCCAGCGGCACACGCAGCGTCGTCGATTGCATCTCGTCCATATTGTAGAAATCGGGGCCGCTCACCACCACGCGCAGTTCGGCGCCCCCCGGTTTGTCCGCCGCGATCTCGGCAATCTCCGTGCCCGGCCGGTTGTCGTAGCGCGGCTCGACGATATCGAGCCAGAAGGCGGGCCGGAACAGCGTAAAGGCGACCAGGAGCAGCAGCGCGGACTCCCAGATGCGGTTGCGCGCCAGAAAGTAGCCCTGCGTGCCGGCCGCGAAGAGCATCATGGCGACCACGCCGACAACGAAGACGAACACGGCCTTCATCGGGCCCACGTCGATGAGCAGCAGCTCGGTGTTGAAAATGAACAGGAACGGCAGGAGCGCCGTACGAATATCGTAGGCAAAGCCCTGCAAGCCCGTGCGGATCGGATCGCCCCCCGATATGGCCGACGCCGCGAACGCGGCCAGCCCCACCGGTGGTGTATCGTCGGCCAGTATGCCGAAATAGAAAACGAACAGGTGAACCGCCACCAGCGGCACCAGCAGCCCCTGCTGCGCCCCGACATCGAGGATGACGGGCGCCATCAGCGAGGAGACGACGATATAGTTGGCGGTCGTGGGCAACCCGAGCCCCAGGATCAGGCTCATGATCGCCACCAGGAAGAGCATGAGCAACAGCGAGCCGCCCGCCAGCGCCTCGACGAATTCGCCCACGACCTGATGCAGCCCCGTCAGCGAGACCGTACCCACGATCACGCCCGCCGCACCGGTGGCCACCCCGATCGGGATCATGTTGCGCGCGCCGGCGATCATGCCGTCGACGAAATCCCTGCCCCCGGCACGGAACGCTTCCGCATAGTCGGACTCACCGCGGAACAGGGTCTTCAGCGGCCGCTGGGTGAGCACGATGAAGATCATACACAGCGTTGCCCAATACGCCGACAGGCTCGGTGACAGCCGCTCCACAAGAATGCACCAGATCAGGATGATGATGGGCAGAAGGAAGTAGAGCCCCGTCACCGCCACCGTGCGGGGGCGCGGCAGGACGATTTCCTCCGCCTCGAGATCCTTCATGTCGAGATCCGGCCGCCCGGCCGCGACATAGACCAGCCCCAGATAGGCGGCGAGGAACA
>CAZNHG010000002.1:14532-33004 GCA_964572555.1 uncultured Devosiaceae bacterium
GTCCAGAACGTCATGCCGGGCAGGACCTGCTTGGTCCAGCCCAGGCCGAAATAGACGAACGCCGTGAGCAGCGCCATGGCGGCGAACCCGATCACCACCCCGATGATCCGCTGCATCGCGGTGCCGAGCGGGTCGGGCCGGTTCATGCCCTTGAGACCGAGCTTGAGGGCCTCGAGGTGCACGATATAGATCAGCGCGATATACGAGATCACCGCCGGCAGGAAAGCGTGGAGCAGAAGCTGGTAGAGCGGGATTCCCGTATATTCCGCGATCAGGAACGCGGCCGCGCCCATCACAGGCGGGGTCAGCTGGCCGTTGGTCGAGGACGCCACCTCGACCGCGCCCGCCTTCTCCGGCCGGAAACCGGTCCGCTTCATCAGCGGGATCGTGAAGGTGCCCGTGGTCACCACATTGGCGATCGACGAGCCCGAATAGATGCCCGAAAGCGCCGAGGCGACCACCGCCGCCTTGGCCGGCCCGCCGCGCAGATGTCCCAGAAGGGCGAAGGCGAGCTTGATGAAATAGAGCCCCGCCCCCGCCTTTTCGAGGAGCGACCCGAACAGAACGAACAGGAAGATGATCGCCGCCGACACGCCGAGCGGCACGCCGAACACGCCCTCGGTCTGCATCCAGTAGTGCCACATCGCCTTGCCGTAGGAGGCCCCCTTCCACTGGATGGCGTCGGGCAGAAACGACAGGTGACCGAAGAAGACGTAGAAGACGAACACGCTCGCCACCACGACGAGCGGCAGGCCCAGCGCGCGATAAACGGCGATGGCGAGCGTCACCAGGCCTATGGTCGAGAACACCAGATCGCTGGTCGTGGGCAGGCCGGCGCGGTCGGCGATCGCATCCTGCGAGACGAACAGGTAAAGGCACGCCGAAACGCCCAGCGCCGCCAGCACCCAGTCATACCAGGGCACGCGGTCACGCGGCGATTTCTTGAACAGTGGGTAGGCCAGCATGGCCAGCGCCAGCGCGAAGGAGAGGTGGAACTGGCGCGTCTCCTGATTGTTCAGGACAACGTCGAGCCCAAGATGCTCGTCGAGAGAGAACGGCAGGTCCGACGCGACGAAAATCTGGAAGGCCGACCAGACGAAAGCCAGGGCGAGAATGAACTTGCCGGGCAGGCCGGCGGCATGGCGGGCCCCGCTCTCGGATTCGGCGACCATGGTGTCCACGTCGACCTGAGAGCGCTTGCCCTGAACGTCCTCGGCCATGCGGCCCTCCCGATAAAGACCACGCAAGCCTTTCCGGCCGGTACCGGCGGCTCCGATCTGTCATTCTGCCGTGTTCACGGAAGGGGTGGCGCCCACTCCTTCCCCAAACACGCCTTGCCTGCCCATCGGGGTCGTATCCTGACACGACGGGAACCACCGGACGGCGCGGGGCCGTCCGGTGCAATGAACTGGCTTACCAGCCCTGTTCGTCGTAGTAGCGCTGCGCACCGGCATGCAGCGGTGCCGACAGGCCATCGGAGATCATCTCGGATTCCTTGAGTGCCTGGAACGCCGGGTGAAGCTCCTTGAAGTCGTCGAAGTTGTCGAAGACGGCCTTGACCACCGTGTAGACCACGTCCTCGGGCACCGTCGCGGAGCTCACGAAGGTCGCCCCGACGCCCCAAGTGGTCACGTCGTCCGGATTCTCCGGATACATGCCGCCCGGAATGGTGGCGACGCGGTAGTAGGGATTCTCGCTGACCAGCGCGTCGACCGCCTCGTTCTGGACGTTGACCAGCTGCGCGCCGCAGGTCGACGCCGCCTCGGTGATGTTCGCGCTGGGATGGCCGACCACGTAGACATAGGCGTCGATCCGGCCATCGCACAGGGCTCCCGGCATCTGCGCCGCGGCCAGTTCGGAGGCGACCGAGAAGTCGTCCATGGTCCAGCCGAGCTCTTCCATGAGCACTTCCATCGTGGCCCGCTGGCCCGAACCCGGATTGCCGACATTCACGCGCTTGCCCTGGAGATCCATGAAACTCTCGATGCCGCTGTCCGGATGCACCACCAAGGTGAACGGCTCCGGATGCACGGAGAATACGGCGCGCAGGTCCTCGTTCGGCCCCGCATCCTCGAAGGTCGAGGTGCCGTTATAAGCGTGATACTGCCAGTCGGACTGCACGATGCCGAAATCGAGCTCGCCCGACCGGATCGTGTTGAGATTGTAGACCGAACCGCCGGTGGATTCCGTCGAGCAGCGAATGCCGTGCTCGTCGCGGTTGCGGTTCACGAGGCGGCATATCGCCCCGCCCGTGGGGTAGTAAACACCGGTGACACCGCCGGTCCCGATGGAGATGAACTGCTGCTCCTGCGCGAAGCCGGCCGTGGAGGAGCCGACGACGGTAGCCGCGAGCAGAGCGCCAACTGCAAATTTCTTCATGATAAACCTCCCGAACAGGTTGCCAACTTTTCCATTGGTGCCAAAGATTTACACATTCGGAACTCGCAAGTGTCAAGTTCTCGTGCTTTCGGCCGCAGCAAACACGGCACCTGTTACCGCGTTGGAGCGGCATCATTCGGGGGCCGGAGCCTGCGCAACTGCGGTGGACAAGTCGCGCAAGACCGGCCCGCACGAATGCAAAGAATATTAATCAAATAATAACGATAACGATTACGCCCGGCCGCGCGGGCCGCCAAGCTCTTCGTTCCCATAACGGACGGAAAGGACCCTGCCGACGACCGCCGGTCCGCGCGTAATGCCGTGACGGTCGCCCAGTTCTGTGACCAATATCTCGAGACTGGCGAAGGCCGGATCAAGCCGAGCACGCTGGCCATGGACAAGAGCCGCATTGAACGGCATGTCAAGCCCCTGCTCGGTTCCCGCCCTGTTGCCGACCTGACGCCTGCCGATATGGAACAATTCTTGCGCGACGTGACCTCCGGCCGAACGGCAATAAAAGCGCCGAAACAGGAGAACGGCAAGCGTCCGAGGAGCGGACAGACGACGGGCGGCAGCGGTGTTGTCTCCCGCACGCTCGGCATGCTGCGCACGATCCTTGAACGGGCGGCAAGGGATGGCGTCCCCGACAGGAATCCCGTTAGCGGCGTCGCCCGGCCGAAGGACAATCCACGCAAGCCGCCTTTTTCATTCGAGACGATTACAGCCCTTGGCAAGGCCATGCGCGAAGCCGAAATGGAGAGTGACAACGTCACCGGCTTGCGCGCCATTACCTTTCTACTGCTGTCGGGATGCCGCGGCGATGTCTTCGCCCAAGCTGTCCATGGCCGTAGCCGTTGCATCCGAGCCGATCACCGAGATGCGAAGGATGGTTCTTCCGTTCCACTCAGCAGTGCGTAGAAAATAACTCGCCGTGCCGTTGAGCCGATCACACACGGCCTGAGTCGCAAGATTTCGCTCGGTACCGCCATCGCCCGCCTTGCCGAATGTGAGGGCCAGCTGGTTCAGGACGACCTCGTTTTCGACACGTACACCCGGAATGCCCGCCACTTGTTTCCCCAGTCGCTTCGCCGACTCGCAATGACCCTCGATCAGGTTTGCGATCCCCTCACGGCCAAGGGTCTGCAGCATGGTCCAGACCGCGAACCCGCGCGCCCGGCGCGACAGTTCCGGCCCGAAGTGAGTGGGATTTCGACCATCATCGGCCGAATGGGTTAGATAACCCGCGGAGATGTCCATTGCACGGCGCAGCGCCTCCGGGTCCCGAACGATGGCGAAACCGTTCTCGTAGGGAAGTTGAAGCCATTTGTGCCCGTCGACACCCCAGCTGTCGGCGCGCTCCGCCCCGGCGGCAAGCCGTTTCAAGTCCGGCGCAGCGCGGGCCCAGAGCCCGAAAGCGCCGTCGATGTGCAGCCACGCACCCGCTTGCTGTGCAAGGTCGGCGATCTCGTGAAAGCGGTCGAAGGCGCCGCTGTTGATGTGTCCGGCCTGGCAGACAATGATCGGGGGCACGTGTTCGCCGGCGCTTGTCTGGCAATTTAGCGCATCCGCCAGTGCCGCAACGTCCATGATGCCCTGCGCATCGGCGTGGATGCGAACAAGGTTGTCCTCGCCGAAGCCCAGGTATCGCAGCGCCGCAAAGTTCGATTCATGGGCTTCCGAACTGATGAAAACCGTGATCGGCGGTGCGCTTTGCAGGCCCGTACGCGCCATGTCGATCCCGACCCGCCGCAACACCTCCCCCCGCGCAGCGGCGAGGCCGATGAAGCCGCCCATCGTGGCACCGGACGCAAACCCGACGGCAGCCGTTCGCGGCAGGTCCATGATCTCGAGCAGCCATCGCGCCGAAACCTCCTCGGCAACGGCCGCCGCGGGAGAGGTATGGTAGATGGCCGCGTTCTGACCCCAGGCCGACGTCAGCCAGTCTGCAGCCACACCGGCAGGATGAGAGCTGCCCATCACCCAGCCATGAAATCCCGGCTGGGTATTGCCGACCAAGCCGGGCCCTGCGGCACGGGCAAGGTGGTCAATCACCTCATCGGCGGGACGACCGATGTCGGGCAGCCCAACATCGAACGCGGCCCTCAGTTCCTCGAGGCTCGCCTGGGTGTGAAGGCATTGCGGATTGCGCCGGTACTCCGCAGCCAGGGCCGCGGCCCGCGCGGCGACGGAGAACTTATCCTCGGCCACCGCACGTCCACCTAGCGCGGATGCAGCCATGTCGGCAGCAACTTGTAGGCATCCAGCGACGGGTCGGTGTCGAACGCGACGCCACTCGCCGTGAGCAGTTCCTGCAGGCTTCCGTCATTGTATGCGTCCAGGGTTTCGGTACATCCCCCGATGTGTTTCCCACCCACAAACACCTGCGGTATGGTCGGCGCGCCGGTCGCCTTGTGCAGTGCGGTCCTCACCTCGCCGCCCCAGCCGTCCTTTTGATATTCGACGGAATCCAGGTCGATCGAGCGGTAGGGGAGATTCATCGCGCCAAACAGCCGGCGAACCGACCAGCAGAACTCGCACCACTCCAGCGCGAACAGCACGATCGGATTTTCCCTGTCGTTGGTAGCCGCTGTCACGAACCCGACGGCGGCAGGCGTCGGTTCGGCGGCAAAGGTCGCAGCAGGAGCGGCGGGCGTTTTGGTGTCGAAGCGGTAACCCGGCGTGCTGCTTGCGATGGAAAGCTCCTCCTCGTTCATTTCCGCGCCGATGTGTTCGAACAGGGGTGTCGAAAGATACCGCTCCCCGGTGTCAGGTATCATGGCGAGGATTCGCGAACCTTTTGGCGCGGTTCGCGCGAGGGCCGCGGCGAACGTGGCGCCACCGGTCGTGCCGCAGAAAATGCCTTCCTCGGTGGCGAGTTGGCGCGCCTGCTTCATGGCCTCGCCACCGCTGACCAACTCGATCCGGTCTATGTGACCGGCGTCGATGACATCCTTGGCGAGCTTGGGAATGAAGTCGGGCGTCCATCCCTGCATGAGGTGTGGTCGAAATCCCGGATGGCTCGACGCCGGCGTTCCGTCCTCATTGTAAGGCTGCACCGTGCCGCTCGAGATCAGCGGCGAGTTGTCCGGTTCGGTGGCAACGATCACGGTCCCGGGGCTCTTGGACTTGAGGACCCGTGAAACGCCCTTGAACGTGCCACCGGTGCCCATTCCACTGACCCAGTAGTCGAGTCCGTCCGTTCCGAAGTCCACGAGGATTTCCTCCGCCGTGGTGCGCGAATGAAAGTCGGGGTTCGCCTCGTTCTCGAACTGGCGGCAGAAGAACCAGCCATGCCTGTCGGCCAGCTCCCTTGCCTTGGCGACCATGCCGGTGCCCTTTGCGGCAGCAGGCGTCAGCACCACGCGCGCGCCCAGAAAGCGCATCAGTTTGCGGCGTTCGACGCTGAAACTCTCGGCCATGACCACGACCAGCGGATAACCCTTCTGGGCACACACCATCGCCAGTCCAATCCCCGTATTTCCGCTGGTGGCTTCGACGATCGTCTGCCCCGGTGACAGGCTGCCATCACGCTCGGCGGCCTCGATGATGCCGAGCGCCAGCCGATCCTTGACGGACCCGAGCGGGTTGAAGGCCTCGAGCTTGGCAAACATCTCCACGCCATCCGGCGCCAGCTTGTTGATCCGCACGACGGGCGTGCCACCGACGGTTTCGAGAACGGAGTCGGCAATACCGCTGGCGGGCTTGCGAGGTGTGAGTGGGCGACGCATTGAGGCGGTCATGTCTGATATTCCTTTGTCTTGTCCGGGGCGGAGCGTCGGCATTCTGGAATAGTCGTTGACGACGGTGTCTCCGGTCAGTCTAGCCGATGGGGTGGCCTCCTAGTGTCCCGATCATTATTGTATCGAGATGTACCTGCGCGCCAACTGGGCGTTAAAGGGGCGTTAATACTGGCGCGCGGCGCCGAAAACACGTGGATTTTTGAGCAAGGACTGTCGCTGTAGCGCTTCGAGTGAATGTTCGCCAAGCCAGAGCGTGAGCACCCATGGGCAAGGTCTCTATTCAACTGTTCGGCACGCTTGAGGTTCGAGACCCGAACGGCAAGCCTGTTCCCGTCGTCGGAGCCAAGCTGCAGGGTCTCGTTGCGTATCTGGCGCTCAACCTCGACATGCCGCCGACACGTGATCATCTCATGACCCTTTTCTGGGGCAACCGCTTCACCGAGCAGGCGCGCCAGAGCCTGCGGCAGGGTGTATGGAAACTCCGCAAACTCCTCGACTGCGGACCAGGCGAGGTTGTCGTCGCGAACAACGACCAGGTCGGCTTGAACCCGGATCTGGTGGCGACCGATGTCGAACGCTTCTCCAGTCTCGCAGCCAAGCGGCAGCCTCAAGCCGATCTCGAAGCCGCCCAGCTCTATCCGGGAACGTTGCTGAGCAATCTCCATGTACGTGAACAGGAGTTCCAGGACTGGCTGTTAACCGAGCGCCGGCGTCTGGTAACCCTTGCCTGCCCGGCGTTCGAGCGCGGTGCCGAGCATCTGCTCGCCAAGGGCGAGCCCGATGCGGCCATAGCCCTGGCCAACCGCTTGTTGGGGCTGGACCCGCTTCGGGAGTCGTCGCACCGGCTACTAATGCGCATCCACGCGCAACAAGGCCAGCGAGCGGCCGCCATCCAGCAATACAAGCACTGTAGCGAAATTCTCGAACGCGAATTGCAGGTTGAGCCCAGCCCGAGCACGCAGAAACTTTTTGCCGAACTGCGGCAGGCCGGCTTTGCCGCGCCCGAGGACCTTCCTTCGGCACCCCAACCGCAACAGGCCGCGGACCCGGCGCTCGCCAACAGCCAGACGACGATCACGGTCCTGCCGTTCGCGGTCCTGCCGGATTCCGCTCAAGCGGTCGCCGCGACGCTATCCGAGGACGTGGCGGTTGCGTTGGCGCGGTTTCGCTGGCTCGAGGTAAAGGCGAGCCCCGTTACCGAGGCCGGACAATTGACCACTGCCGACATGCAGCACATCGCCGCCGAACAGCAGGTGCAATACGCGGTCGACGGCTCCGTCCGCCAGTCGGGGGACCAGCTACGGGTAAACGTCAAGCTGATCGGCCTTCAACATGGCCGCTATCTCTGGGTGAACCGCTACAACCGCAGGTGCCAATATGTCGAGGACGTGATCGACGACCTCAGCCAGACCATCGCGGCCTCCATCGAGGCGGAACTCGTCACCATCGAGGGCGCAGGGGCGCGGTTGCTGGACGAGTCCAGAATGAATGCCTGGGATTTCTACCACCGCGGCTTGTTGGTGCAGTATGAATTCAGCGCGCAATCCAACTACGAAGCGCAACGCCTTTTCGAATGCGCACTCGAACGCGATCCGCGTTTTGCAGCCGCCATGGCCCGACTGTCATACGCGATGGTGATCAGCGCCATCTATTTCGGCGCCGATCCATACGATGGGCTGCTGGACAACGCGCTGGACCTGGCACGCGAAGCAAGCCGGCTCGATCCCCAAGACGCCGTCTGCCGCTTCGCGCTGGGACGCGTCTACCTCGCTCGTGGCGAATATGAGCGCTCGTTTTCCGAGTTGCATGCTGCGATCAAGCTCAACCCTTCAATGGCGCAGGCGCATTGTGCCCTTGGGGATTCTCTTACCTATGCCGGCCAGATGGACACGGCACTTCCCTGTTTCGAAGAAGCGGTGAGGTTGAGCCCTCAGGACCCCTATCGCTGGGCGTTTTTGAACTATGGAGCCATGGCACATCTGTTTCGTCACGACTTCGAGCAGGCGGTGCAATGGGCGAATGAATCCGTGCAGGTGCCGAACGCGCATTTCCTGGCGCGCGCCGTACATGTATCCGCGCTGAGCCATCTGGGCGAGACCGAAACCGCAGCAGGGTCGCTGGAGGAACTCAAGCGCGACCATCCGGAGATCAGCCTCGAACTAATCCGCAAGCGCATGTTCTATCTGCGCGACGAGGGCCAGATCAGCCTTTATCTCGACGGATTGCGCAAGGCCGGCCTGAACTGACATCGGATAACCGGCGGACCTTTTGGAGGAGGTCCGCCAGTGTTGTCTTACTTGCATTAGCACATGCTTACATCAAAACCTGGCCACCATTCTCGATGTGCGCCAGGATATGGCCGGCGCCGGCAATCTCCGCCCCCTCTCTCAAGTCGTCCGCCGTGACGCCCTTGGCGTCTGCACTGGCCTTGCATACCCACAGCGTGCCGCCGTTTTCGACGAAAGCGTCAACCAGCCCTGCAACTGGTTTGTAGCCCTCGGCCTGCAGGCCGTCGGTCCCGTTCCTGGTCGCAAGGAAGATCGCCTCATGGGTGAGGAACATGGATGTTTCCCCTTTGGCTGCGGCCGCGCCGCCAACGATGAAGGGAACGGTGGCCTTGGCGACATCGTCGGCGCCGAAGCTGTTGTGAACGAGAACTGGTGTCATGGTAGTTTCCTTCGCTTTTTTTGGACGTATCGGCGACCTCCGCCTCAACTGCCAACACCCTGCGGGGCTGGCGTGAGCGCGCAGTGATCTTCGCTGGAACGGAGCGTTAATTGGGTGTGATCGGGCGTCGCAAAGACGTAAATTGCGACCGGTTATCGGTACGCACGGCTAAACGATCTCCGTCAGGCGCGAAACGACGTGGTCGATTTCCTCGCGCGTATTGGAGTGGCCGAGACTGAAACGGATCGCTCCGGAACCGACGTGGACCGGCACACGCATGGCGATCAGAACCTGGGACATGTCGATACAACCCGCGTGGCATGCCGACCCCGTGGCCGCTGCGACACCGTCAAGCCCGGAAAGTATCTCCGCGCCGACCCTGTCGGGGAAGGCGACGTGCAATGTGTTTGGAACACAGTGTTCCCGATGACTGTTGCGAACGACCCGGTCCCCCAGATTGGTGTGCAACTGCTCCCAGAAATAGTCGCGCAACCGGGCGACCTCCGCCCAGGGCTTCCGGCTCGCGACAGCACAGGCCGCCCCGAAGCCCGCGGCAAGGAGCGCGCTTTCGGTTCCCGCCCGGCGACCGCCTTCGTGACCGGCACCGTGGTTGTGGGGCTCGATCCGCGTGCCCTGCCGAACGAAGAGCGCACCGATCCCCTTGGGGCCGTACATCTTGTGCGCGGCAAGCGACATCAGGTCGACGCCCAGGTCATCCACCCTCGTTGCGATCTTGCCGGCCGTCTGCGCCGCATCGGTGTGCAGGGGTATGCCTGCGCCATTGGCGATCTCCGCGATCTCCCTGATCGGCTGAATGGTGCCGGTCTCGTTATTGGCATGCATGATCGAGATCAGAACCGTATCGGGCCGGATGGCCCCGGCGACACCCTCTGGATCGACGCGGCCGTACCGATCGACCGGTACGACAGTCACCTGGGCACCGAGCCTTCTGAGGAAGTTCGCCGGTTGCCGGATGGCCTCGTGCTCAATTGCGCTGATGATAATGTGTTGGCCACGCCGCCGCCTGTCGAACCAGATGCCCTTGAGGGCAAGGTTGTTCGCCTCGGTTCCGCCGCTGGTGAAGACGATTTCGTCCTCCCGGCATCCCAGCAGTCCGGCGACCTGGCCGCGGGCGAACGCGAGGGCTTCCGCGGCGCGCCGGGACGCCCAATGACCGCTGGAGGGGTTGCCGAACCCGCTGGAGAGCAGCGGCCGCATTGCCGCGACCGCCTCCGGCGCCAAGGGCGTGCTGGCGTTGTGGTCAAGATAGACGACCGGGTGTTCGCCTTCGCGACCCTCCGCGCGACCGTTCCATTCGCGGGGGAAAGTAGGATCAGGGGCAAATGACATCGACGGGGTCCTTTGATAAGGGCGCGGAACGCGACAACTCCCCGTGCTGTGAATTGCTCGCGGCGGCGTCCGGCTGTGCACCTGCGATACACACTGCACATTCGATGTCACCCGAGCGTCGCCGGCACCGTTCGCAAAACGTGAACTGCCTGTGAAATGATCATTGCGCTGCAGCTTTCCGGTTGGAGCCTGCGATCCGGGGAGCGGCACCGGGACTGCCCTCCCGCATGACG
The DNA here is from genome assembly GCA_964572555.1 of uncultured Devosiaceae bacterium. Classification (GTDB taxonomy): domain Bacteria; phylum Pseudomonadota; class Alphaproteobacteria; order Rhizobiales; family Devosiaceae; genus CAZNHG01. The sequence continues at coordinate 24,902 of CAZNHG010000002.1, forward strand.
AGGGCCACGATGCTGCCGGAGACGAAGGTCAGCACCGCGATCGCACCGATCGCCCAGGCAAAGCCGAAGAAGTCGGCGATCAGCCCCGCCGAAAGCGCTCCCATCGCGTAGCCGAGATCACGCCAGAACCGGTAAACACTGAGCGATCGCGCCCGCCAGGCGGGATGCGAGGCATCGGAAACCGCCGCGATCAGGCTGGGATAAACCATCGCTGTGCCAAGACCGAGGAGCAGACTCCCTGCCAGCCACCATCTGAAATCCGTGGTCAGGGCCGTCATCAGGAGAGCGGCGGCCTGCACCCACATCCCGGCAACGATGAGCCCCTTGCGGCCCCAACGATCGCTGAGCGGTCCCGTCGCGACCTGTAGCAAACCCCAGACCACGGGGTAGGCAGCCTTGAGAATGCCGATCCGCTCTATGCCCAGCCCGTTCGCGGCAAAGAATAGCGGAAAAATGCCCCAACTCATGCCGTCATTGAGGTTGTTGACCATGCCGGCCTGCGATGCGGCGAAAAGGTTGCGGTCCCGGAACGAGGTAAGGGTGAACACCTCGCGGAACGTCAGCGGCGACTCTTCCTTGTCGTGGCCGGATGCCTCCAACCGGACGTGATCGCGCGTATCGCGGACGAGCAGAATCGACAGCGCCGCGCCAAGGACCGCATACCCTATTCCCGGCCAGATCGGCACCGGACGCAACCCGTACTGCCCGGCCAGATATCCGGTCAGGAAGGCTGTGAGGCCGACAGCGAGATATCCGGCGAATTCGTTGAGGCCGACCGCCATGCCCCGGGCCTTCGGCCCGACGAGGTCGATCTTCATGATGACGGTTATCGACCAGGCAAGTCCCTGGCTGGCGCCAAGCAGCACGTTGGCGGCGATGATCCAGGTCCAACTGTCGGCGAACAGAAGCATGAACGGCACCGGCAGGCCGAACATCCAGCCCAGGATCAGTACGCGTTTGCGTCCCCAACGGTCGGCAAGCTGTCCCGATACGAGATTGGCCAGCGCCTTCACCACGCCGAAGCTGACGATGAAGGAAACGATCAGCGTCGTGGAGACGATGCCGAACTCCCGGGTGCCGATAAGCGGAACGACGGTGCGCTCGATCCCTACCATGCCACCGACGAAGGCGTTGATCAGCACCAGAAGTGCGAACTGGCGCCAGTTCTCCTTGAGACCAAGCCGGATGCCCTTGGCCGCCAGGCTCACGGCGCCGATCCCGCATTCTCGGCGCGCGTGCGGACGGCACCGGCCGGTGGTGGGGGAATGTCGGCGATCATGGCCGCCACGAACTCTTCGTCGTCCTCGATGCGGAACGCCTTGTTGAAGCGCTTCTCGAAGCCGATTGTCGAGGTCGGCTTCCCGCTCAGCAACCGGCCGCAGACCGAGCCCGAATAGGCGCCCGGCAACACTTCGACATGGTCGGGAAGGTTCTTGAGACGCCTGACACTCGCCAACAGGGCACGCGCGCCGGATTCTGCGTTCGTCGCGAGCTCGGTGCGCCCGAGATCGCCAACCATCAGCGTGTGGCCGGTCAGGACGAACCAGGGTTCTGGCGAGCGCGTCATGTCCCGCACGACAAGCGAGAGGTGCTCGGGCGTGTGGCCCGGCGTGTGCATCACCTCCATCGTGACGTTGCCGAGTTCGAGCACTTCGCCGTCCGCAACGCCGCGGAAGGCAAACGTCGCATCCGCACCCTCCCACAGGACGTACTCCGCACCCGACGCCGCCGCCAAGGTGCGGCCGCTGGAGATGTGATCGGCATGGACATGGGTGTCGATCACGTAAAGAATACGCATGCTCGCCGCTTCAGCCGCCGCAAGGTACGGGGCGACGTCGCCGACGGGATCGACCACAGCGGCCGAAGCTTTGCCGCCGCAACCGAGAAGGTAGGACACGGCGATGGGATCGGTGTGAAGGAACTGGCGCAGGATCATGTTACTCCCCCTCGAAAGCGTGAAAATCCTCCGCCACATGACGGAGCGCTTGACAAAAACATCGGAAACTATCATTCAATTATTATGTTGAATGATATATCGTAATGGCGAGACAGATGTCAATCCAAAAGCCCAAGCAAGCGCTTTATGAGCAATTTGCCGCCGTGGCCAAGGCGCTCGGCAGCCCCCTGCGGCTGGAACTCGTCGAGCATCTCGCGCAGGGCCCGCGCAGCGTCGACGAGCTCGCGGGAAAGCTCGGCCTGCCGGTTGCCAATATTTCCCAGCATCTTCAATCCATGCGCCGCGCGGGACTGGTCGTGGCCGAGCGCGACGGCAAGTTCGTGAATTACCGTCTCAGCGATGATCAGGTGCTCGCGGCCTTCGCGGCGATCCGGGCGGTCGCCGAGCGTCAGTCCGCCGAAGTGGAGCGCATCGTGCGCGGCTATTTCGAGGAACGTGACGCGATGCAGGCGGTGTCACGCGAGGAACTCGCCCGGCACATGCAGGAGGGACTGGTCACGGTAATCGATGTGCGTCCGCCCGACGAGTTCGCCCTCGGCCATGTCCCCGGTGCCGTCAACGTTCCGTTGAGTGACCTCGAAGACCACCTCGCCGGAATCGATCCCGAGCGGGAGATAGTCGCCTACTGCCGCGGCCCCTGGTGCGTCATGTCCTTCGAAGCGGTCGCCGCACTTCGCGAGAAGGGATATCGGGCGCGACGCCTCGAAGACGGCATGCCCGAGTGGAAAGCTGCGGGATTGCTGGTGCAGTCGACCTGAGTTCAAAAGGGACATCCTGGTATTCCAGGTACGTCTCCCCTGCCCTGCAGAATCATGGCGCGCATATCCCATCGCAGTTCCCGTTCGGACACCAGCGGAGGGACCGGCGGCTTTCGGGATGAGGTTTTGACGAGCCGCCGTTCCGCAACGATCCCCTGTGTCAGCGGCAACCGCAGCCCCGCTGCGAAAGCCTCCGATCTCATTGCCGGTTCCGGCAAGACGAATATCAGGTTTCTGTATTCCGCCCCGGTGGTGTATCCTTCCTGACGAAATGTCACCGGACCAGCTTGAAGCAATCCAGGCTGCGCGAGCCGCCTACAGCAAGGGCGCATGGGCGGACGCGACCGACTTGTTTCTGACTGCGGACGCCGAGTCCGAGCTCGAGGTCGACGACCTCGAATCACTGATCTGGGCCGCGGGGATTTCGGCCCGGGATAGTGTAATGATCGCTGGGCTCGAGCGGCTTTACGCGCACTACGCCGGCAGCGAAAACCACGTGGAATGCGCGCGCACGGCCTTCTGGTGCGGATTGCGGAACATGCTTATCGGTGAAGTCGGACTGGGGTCCGGATGGCTTCAGCGCGCCGCCAAGCATGCCGAACAGACTGCGCCCGATTGCGTGCAACGCGGGTATTTGCTGTTGCCCCAGGTGTATATGCACCGGGGAAAGGGCAACTACGAAGCGGCGATCGAAGTTGCCGACAAGGCCATTGCCATCGGGGAGACTGGAAAGGAGCCGGACCTGGTTGCCATGGCCGGCAGTCTGAAGGGCGGCATTCTGTTCCGGCTCGGGCGGATCGACGAGGGTTATGTCCCGATTGACGAGGCAATGTTGCTGGCCAACAGCCAGCGGCTTTCGCCCGTGGTATGCGGCGTTGTCTATTGCGAGATCGTCGCCTCTTGCTGCCGTGTTCTCGAGATGGTCCGCGCGCGCGAATGGACCGCGATCCTCACCGACTGGTGCCGGCGCAATCCCCAGGCCAAGGCCTTCAACGGCGTCTGTCAGGTGCACCGGGCCGAGGTACTGCAACTCGAAGGCAACTGGAGCGAAGCCTTCGCCGAAGCCGAGCGCGCCGGGAACGGCCTGAGCGGCACGACCGAACACACCGCCATGGCCAACGCCGCCTACCGACGCGGCGAAATCCTGCGCCTGCGCGGTGAGTTCGACAAGTCCGACGCCGAGTATCGCCTGGCCGGCGAAATCGGCGTCGATCCGCAGCCCGGACTGGCGCTGCTGCGTCTTGCACAGGGCCGGTACGAGGAGGCTACCACCGGCATCCGCCGCGCGCTGGAAACGGCCGGCGACATGCCTCGGAAGACGGCGCTGCTGCCTGCGGGCATCGAGATATTCATCGCCAGCGGCGACCTGCACGAGGCCGAACGGCTTTGCGTTGAGATGTCGGACATCGCGGAAGGCTTCGGAACGGAGATACTCGCCCGGGTAGCCGATCAGGGACGCGGTTCGCTGGCTCTGGCGCGTGGCCGGTTAAGCGATGCCGTAACCGACTTGACCCGCGCACGACGCTATTGGGCGGAGTTCGGCGCGCCTTATCTCGTCGCGCGCCTGCGCGTCGATATCGCGCGAGGTTGTATCGAACTCGACGACCTCGAAAGTGCCGACAGAGAGCTCGATGCCGCCGAGAATATCTTCCGGGAACTCGGCGCCGAGCCTGACCTCGCTCGGATCCTCGAGATTCGGACCGGGTCACGGCCCCCGGGGCCGGGCAATCTGACGGCGCGCGAGCGGCAGGTACTGGCACTGGTCGCCGACGGGAGCACAAACCGCGAGATCGCGGACGAACTCAACGTCAGCCCCAAGACGGTGAATCGCCACGTCGAGAACATTTTCGGCAAGCTCGGGGTTTCCTCACGCGCCGCCGCCGTCGCGGAGGGCCTGAAGACCGGCTCGATCGACGCGCGCAGGAATGGGTAGAACACCCCATCAGGAAAAATGTGGCGTGGGTCATACGCACGATGAAAGCCGCGCCGCCAAACGTCTAGGCTCATCTCCGGAACGACAAAAGGAGAAGAGCCATGGCCGGAACAAGCGCAACCGAGAGGGCTCACGCCAGGCGCCACCCCGCAGATCTGATGGAGACGGGCAATCTGCTCAGAACCCAGCCTGATACCTTCCCGGCGGCGCCTTCGCGGGAACCGGCCGAAGCCAGGGGCGTGCATCACGACGTCGTCGTGATAGGGGCGGGCCAGGCCGGACTGTCCGTCGGCTACCACCTCAGACGGAAAGGCATCGACCACGTCATTCTGGAGGGCGCTTCCCGCGTCGGCGATATCTGGCGAAACCGCTGGGACTCGCTCCGCCTCTTCACCCCGGCGAAATTCGACTCGCTCGACGGCTATCGCTTCCCGGCGCGCAAGGACACTTTCCCCACGAAGGACCAGATGGCGGACTACCTCGAAGGGTATGCCGCGAGGTTCGGCATGCCAGTGCGCCTGAACGCCCGCGTCGAGAGGCTGGGCAAGACAAACGGCCGCTTTCGCGTGGAAACCACGGGCGGTGTCTACGAGGCGGACCGGGTGGTTGTTGCGGCAGCAAGCTATCAGAAGCCGCGCCTGCCGTCGTTCGCCGACGATATGGATCCGCAGGTCTTCCAGATGCATTCGCATGAATACAGGAACCCCGCCCAGCTCCCGGGCGGGCCGGTGCTTCTGATCGGCGCCGGCAATTCGGGCGCGGAGATCGCCATGGACCTGGCCAAGTCGCACCAGGTGTTTCTGTCCGGGCGCGACGTCGGGCATATCCCGTTCGATATCGCCGGCTTTCTGGGACGGAAACTCCTGGTTCGCCTTGTCATTCGCGGCATGTTTCACCGCGTTCTCACGATGCGGACGCCCATGGGGCGCAAGTTCCGCTCCAAGATGCACGGGCACGGCATGCCGCTGATCCGAACGCGGCCGGGCCAACTCGAGCGCGCCGGCGTCCGCCGCATTGGCAAGATCACCGGGATCAGGAACGGCAAGGCAGTGGCCGAGGACGGCGCGGAAGTGTCCTTCGCCAGCGTGATCTGGTGTACCGGATTCCATTCCGGTTTCGATTGGATCGACCTGCCGGTTCTGGACACTCACGGCGAACCCCGCCACCGGTTCGGCAAGGCAACCTATGTGGACGGGCTCTATTTCGTCGGGCTTCATTTCCAGTACGCGGTGTCCTCGACGATGATCGCGGGCGTCGGGCGCGATGCACGCCGCGTCGCAGGCTGGATCGCCGCAGGGAAGAGCTGACACCGGCCCGACCGCCCTCTCGGCATAGTCTCGAGTCAATAAAGCGGATACCGGCGTTCGATGCGGATCGGAGAATTCAAACAGAAGGAGGAATGATCATGAAAACGATACTCAAAGCAGCGCTCGTCGCCTGCCTGCCGACGGCCGCATTCGCGGAACCGGTGATCGTGCCGTCAGAGGGTTCGGTGCCCGAGACGATTGAGAGGCTGAAGGCTTCCGTCGAAGATGCCGGCGCGCGCGTGTTCGGCGTCGTCGACTTCGGCGGCGGCGTCAAAAGTATCGGAAAGGACGTCGGCGAAGTCCAACTCGTCATCTTCGGCGATCCCAGGATCGGGGCACGGGCGCTGTCGGCGGACCGGATGGCCGCGCTTGATCTGCCCGGCAAGGTGCTCGTCTACAACGGCGAAACCGGCACGGAGATGGCCTATCAAGTTCCGGCGGAAATGCTCGCGGAGTGGGACATTCCCTCCGAGGCGCCGATCCTGCAGGTGATGGCCGATACGCTGGACAAGGTCACGGCGGCAGCGGTCGAATAGCCCCGGGCCCACCGCAGTCGCGGCCGAGAATCGCCTTCAAACTTGGCAGGGGGAGAGCGCGTCCCGCTGGCAAGGGATCGTTGCAAAGGCCACGAAGCCTTGTTGGTTAACTGATATCACGATCCATCATTGCCAGCTTAGCTACATGATCCTCTCCGACCAGGGTATTGCAATCCCGTCAGGTGAGCTTTGGAAGGCGCTAGAAGACGTGAATCGCGATGTTCGCCAGACGGTCTGGCAATGAAAGTCGGTATGCCCTTCTCCACAATTCCGGGTATCAGTTCCTCGACCGGCCTCACCTGGCGGCGCAGTAGATCGGCAACGGTCATCACGTCACTGCCGGCCGTTACGGTCACGCCAAACTGGGGCGCTGCTTGAATAAGGCGAATAAGCGAACCGGCGCCGTGTTTGACCAGATAATCATCGGCACCGGTCTTGGACTCGCCGTCGGCCGGAATTCGCACGACGTGCGGCTTTCCGCCGGCAAGCGCGATCTGCCCTGCAAGGCGCCATTCCGCCTGTTGTATGCCGGGCTTTGTGGCCGCGTCGGAATCGAAGGCCACGAACGTAGCGGGGCAATGAGCCGCCAGGTCCGCCAGCGTTGAATGCAGCGCGCTGCCATCGCCGCCACCGAAGTTCCATACCCCGCCGATTCCCACGGCCGGAATACCGGCGACACAAAGGGCGATCGCCTTCTTCTCACCTTCGACGATGACAAAGCCGCCATGTTCCGCTTCCGGTCGGCTAAACCCGCGCGGGATGTAAAGTTGCAACCCGCTGTCGGCCGGCTGGGCATATCTGCGGCCCCGCGGTAGCGGCCAGCCGGGAACCGTGAGGTGCCGAACGCGGCAGAACAGCGGTGCATGGTCGTAGCGCTGGTAGGTGAGCGCTTGCCCGGCCTCGTCGCGGTAAGGAATAATGATTCCCGCAGCAGGAGCAAATTCGGGATTGACGGCGCTCGCGTCGTCGACCGCGAACATGCCGGCGTCTCCGGCCTGACCCAACGTGAGGCCACTCCGGCACTTTTCGGCTTCACGGTGCCCATCGTCGTAGAACCAGTTCCGCCGGATGAACGAAATCTGTTCATCGGAGTTTGCAACGCGGGCGCTGCCCTCGGACTCGCGTTCGTAGATTAGCTGGTAGTCGCGGTTGTACAGTACCTCGCGGCCATTGGCACAGACCCCTACGCCGTAAGGAAGCAGATGGCGCCTCCGATCCGCCGGCGAGAGGCGGGACGCCGCGAAATCAGCGTTGCGATGCTCGAACCGTGTCCAGGCCGTGAGCAGATCGGTGCGCTGCGGGAAGCGAAGGCAGCCGACGAAAATCGAGGCACCCCCGCCCCTGGTCGCCAGACTTTTTGATATTCACTTTGGCAAGCGAACCGGCCGGATGTTCGATAAGCGCCGGCACCAACGAATCGAAGAAACCGGCCGAACGCGCCGCGCCGCGGACCGTAGCAAACCGATCCTGATGCTTACCCTGTGCTTACCTAGAGCAAGGGTGCGCGGCCAGCGCGAGTCAGGCGCCGATATAACTACTTGATGGAATTGGTGAAATTGGAGCGGGCGATGAGATTCGAACTCACGACCCTAACCTTGGCAAGGTTATGCTC
>CAZNHG010000003.1:0-32240 GCA_964572555.1 uncultured Devosiaceae bacterium
GTGACATAGATCATCGTCGCATCGAGTTCCTGGTGCAGCTTGGCGATCTCGACGCGCATCTGCACCCGCAACTCCGCATCGAGATTGGACAGCGGCTCGTCGAACAGAAACGCCCGCGGATTGCGCACGATGGCCCGGCCTATCGCCACGCGCTGGCGCTGTCCTCCCGAAAGCTGGGCCGGCTTGCGGTCGAGAAGCGGGGTGAGCTGCAACGTCTCCGCGGCCTCACGTACGCGCGCCTGCGCGTCGGCCTTCGACGTGCCCGTCATGCGCAGGGCAAAACTCATGTTCTGCGCCACGCTCATGTGCGGGTAGAGGGCGTAGGACTGGAACACCATGGCGAGCTTGCGCTCGGAGGCCGCGTCCTCGTTGACCCGCTGCCCGTCGATCAGCACCTCGCCGTCGGTGATGTCCTCGAGCCCCGCGATCATGCGCAGCAAGGTCGATTTCCCGCACCCCGAGGGCCCGACGAAAACACAGAACTCGCCCTCCTCGACGGCGAGATCGACGCCGTGAATCACCTCGGCGGAGCCAAAGGTCTTGCGCACCGATTTCAGTTCGAGCTTGGCCATGTCTAGCGTATCTCCTCCTCGGCCGGGGCCGCGCCGGCCCGGCTGCGCCACCATTCAAGGACCGTTTCGGGCTCGAGCGCGGGCGCGTCTCCGGCCGGCTGCACTGCATGGGCCGCGAGCGCATTGCGCATGCAGCGGGCGACCGGGCGGCCCTCGAGATCGGTTTCGAGATCGAACCCGCACAGGATCAGCCGGCCGGCCCCGACACGGCATTCGGCGAGAAGCGCGAGGTCGCGGTTGGAGTTCCAGTCGTCGACAACGCGGACGATCCGGCGCGTTTCAAGGCCGTCGACCTCGAGGGCACGCCGCCCGTGCACCAGCTCCCACCAGTGAAAATCGGAATACGGGCCGGAGGGGAAATGCGCGAAAACGGGATGCGCCGTGTCGTTCAACAGCCCCAGCGTGTGCGGCGCCTGTCCGCGCGTCCACAGCGTGTTCCAGAAGATCGAGGTGAAACCGAGTGCGCTGTTCTGCCGGATCGCCTCCGGGGCCGGGGCGAAGACGATCGTCTCGCCGCCCGCGACGCGGGCAAGCACGTCATCATCGAGCTCCGGCACGAGGGAAAGCTCCGCCGCAGGCGTTCTCGGAAAGACCCAGTAGGACCACCGGTTGCGATAGTCGGTTTCCGGCACGGAGACGACGAGTTCGTACCGGCCCGGCCCTTCCAGCCCGTCGGTGGGAATGGTGAGCGACCCGGCATCGTGAAGATCGCCCGTCGTCACCGGGTCGAACGTCAGCTCGCCGCCGGCCACCTGTACACCGTCCGCAAGCAGCGACCATTCCAGGCGTCCGATCTCGAAACCGGGCCGGTCGTAATGCGCGATCTGCACCTGGGCTTCGATGGGCTCGCCCTGTTCGCACACGAAAGTCCGAGAGCGCACAAGCGGGACGACCGGTGCCGAAAACTCGCGGAACCGCTGCGGCGTGACATGGGGCTTTTCCTCCCAGAAGGCGTCGACGACGCCGACGAGCGCAGTGCCCTGCCCCGTAAAGTCCTGGAGCCCGAGAAGCTGCGTGCCGACGAAATCCTTTGTGCGCAGCGCCGCTTCCATATCCTCCTTGTAGAGAAGCGTTTGCAGCGTGCCGCTCGCCATCAGCAGCTCGTCCGCCTCGTCCAGCCGGCCCTTCCCGGCCAGGTCGTCGCGTACCATCTCGAGATTCCGCGGCGCGAGCACACCGGTGTACTTCTCGATTTCCGCGAAGTTCGGATAGACGCACCATTGCCCGGACTCATGAGTCAAAAGCGGCTTCTCGGTCGCGTCGCGCCAATGGCTCCAGTCGGTCAGGGTTTCGAAGGCATGCGCATTGAGGCGGCTGTCGAGCTCCTCGCCCCAGGCCTGACAGCGCGGTTCGGGCTTGCTGTCATAATCGGCCTCCGGCGTCGTGGGCCAGCCCGAGCCGCCGGTATAGAGCCGCCGCGGATCGCGCTCGCGCCAGTGCCGCACGAACTTCGAGGCGAAGGCGTGCAGCCCCTCCCCGTGCAGCTCGTTCCCGATTGCGAACATCACGAAACTGGGATGGTTGCCATAGGTGGCGAAGATGCGTTCGCATTCCTGCCAGATGAAGTCGTCGAGGTTGGGGTCGGCATGCAGGCGCGGCCACACCGGCGATTCCACCGCAAGCAACAGCCCCATCGCATCCGCCACCTCGAACGCGGCCTCGGGCGGGCAATAGGAATGGAACCGGACGTGGTTGAGCCCGTACGCCTTGACCGTCTCGAACACCTTGCGCCAACCCGCATGATCGGTGGGCGGATACCCCGTCAGCGGGAAGATGCAGCAATCGAGCGTGCCGCGCAGGAAAACGGGACGTCCGTTGAGTGTCAGCCGGCGCCCCGCCCGGGTGAAATCGCGAATGCCGAAATCAGACTGCCGCCGGTCGATGACATCGCCATCGCGCATCCACTCCGCGGTCAGCGAATGTACGGCCGGATCGAATTCGTCCCACAGCGGCGCCTCGGCCGGCAATTCGACGTCGATGGTCAGCGGCGTGAACGCGCTCGTCACGGCGAATGGACGCTCGACGACGACCGGTTCGTCGCGTCCCGCAATATCGAACGTCAGGCGCAGGCGGTCATCGGCTTCACGCGTCCAGAAGGTCGGGTAGCGCTGGTCGGAATCGAACGCCTCGAGGTCGAAGGCGATGGCGAGTTGACGGCTGCGCGCATCGATATCCATGCGCGCAATGGACCCCGCCGCCGCCTCGACACGCATGTCGCCAACCACACCGTTCCAGTTGGTCTGGGTATGGTCGGTGTTCGAATGCGCAACGTCGTAAAAGCCGGGCCCCATATGCTGGATCGCCTCGCCCACCGCCTCGAAGCGGGCATTGTCGATCATCAGGACAAGCCTGTGCCGGCCGGGGGAAAGCGCACCGAGAAGGAAGCGGTGTTCGCTCGACAGCGAGCGGTCACGGCCGATCTTGAAGCCGTCGAGATAGACGTTCACCTCGCCATGCGGGCGCTCGAGAACGAGGGTGTGAAACAGCCCCTCCTGATCGGCCGGCACCTCGAAATCGCGTGCATACCAGGCCGGCCCGACATAGGGGTGCCGGCGCGTCAGGTGCGCCATGGTCTTTTCAGGATTCGCCGACGCCTTGCGCGCTTCGTCCACGCTGCCGGGCAGCGTGATCGTGTCGTCGAGATCACCCTTGAACCAGGCCTCCGACGTACCGCGGTTGTCGGGATCCAGCGCGAAGGACCAGGTACCGGCGAGGGGCGTGGCGAAAAGCATTGAGAGCCTCGAATTCGTGGAACAGAGCGGACGCGGCGCCGGCGCCCCGGCGCCGCGTCCTGTCGGATTACATGCGGGCTTCGACGGTGGACTTGGCCTGCGCCAGGGCTTCCTCCGGCCCCATGACGTCGCGCACCACGTTGTCGACCGCCGTCTGGATGGCATTCTGCGCCACGCTGTCGAGCGGGTTGAGAACGAACGGGACCATCTCGCCCTGCACCTGCGCGAACACCTCGTTGACGTTCTGGCCGCCGTAGTAGGGATCCTCGAAGTTGATCCACTCGCTTTCCGTGGCCGGCATCCAGGCAGGATAGAGATCGTCGTTCTGGTACTGCTGCTTGAGCGAGTCCTCGTTGGAGACGATCCACTTCACGAACGCCCACGCGGCTTCCTTGTTGTCGCTGTTGTCCAGCACGCCGATATAGTCGCCGCCGCTGTTGAAGGCGGAATTGCCGTTCGGCGCGGCCGGGGCGGCCGTCACGCGCCACTTGCCCGCGTCATCGGGCGCATAGGCGCGCTTCAGCAGGCCGCCGAACCAGTTGCCGTACATCACCGAGGCCAGCTGGCCGCGTGCGAAGGCACCCTGCCATTCCGGCGTCCAGGCCGAGAACGGAGAGATGAGATCGGCTTCGGCGAACTTGGCGACAAGGTCGAATGCCTCGGCCATCGCCGGATCGTCGAAGTTGAGGTTGCCCTCTTCATCGAAGTAGCTGACCCCGTTCTGGGCAAGGTAGGCCCGCACGATCTCCTCGCCGGACCCGACGACCCAGCGCTCGTTGGGGATCACGAGCTTCTGGCCGACCTCGTAGAAGGCATCCCAGTCCGAGATGAGCGCGCCGACTTCCTCCGGATCGGTGGGCAGGCCCGCTTCCTCGAAGATGTCGGCGCGATAGAACAGCCCGCCCGGCCCGGTGTGCTTGGGCAGGGCGACGATCTTGCCGCTGTCGAGCGTGACATTGTTCCAGGTGAACCCGGCGAAGTCCTCGCCCATCTCGCCGGCATTGAACGGCTCTTCGCGGAGGTCCGCCCAGTGCTCGCGCTGGCGCAGTTGCGCCATCATGGCAATCTCGATCATGGCGACGTCCGGCCCGCTGCCGCTGAGCATGGCCCGCTGCAGATTGTTCAGATAGACGTCGTCGGCCGCCGGATAGCCCTGAATCTCGACCGTGATGTTGGGATACGCCTCGTTGAAGGCGGGCTTGAGCGCCTCGAAGGTCCGGTCGTTGTTCGGCCAGGTCCAGACGTCGATCGTCCCCTCGATATCGGTATTGGGTTCGTCCTGGGCCATGGCCTGCGTCCCCGCCAGCGCGAAGCCGGCGGCAAGCCCGAGCATCAGGGCCTTCTTGATATGTCTCATGGGTTTCCTCCCTCTTGCGATCGCGATCCGGCCCCATGCCGGATGCGCAAACCTCACTTGACCGCTCCCGCCGTCAGCCCGGCGATGAACTGCCGGCTCAACAACGCGAACAGGATGAAGACGGGCACCAGCCCGAGAAGCGTCGCCACCATGACGGCGGGCATGTCGGAGTAGTAGTTCGTGCTCAGGCTCGTCAGCGCGAGCGGCACGGTGAACTTTGAACTCTCCCCCAGGATCACCAGCGGAATCTGGAACTCGCTCCAGGTCTGGATGAGCGTCCACACCCCGAGCGCGGCGAGCCCGGGCCGGATGATCGGCAGGACCACGAAGAAGAACGTCGAAAGTCCCTTGGCGCCGTCCATCTCCGCGGCCTCGTAGAGCTCGCGCGGCACGGTGCTGCCGATATAGGTGTACATCCACACGACCCCGAAGCCCGAGGCGAGCGGCGGGATGATCAGCGGCCAGAAGGTGTTGAGCCAGCCCATCCAGCTCATCTGCAGGAAGAAGGGAATGAGCGCGAGCGTGGGCGGAAAGAACAACGTGGCGAATGCCATGAGCAACAGGAACCGGTGACCCGGCGCCCGCGTGTAACGCGCGAACCCGTAGCCCGCCAGCGCGCTGACGAAGACCAGCCCGACCGTCTTGGGCACCGCGACAACGAGGCTGTTCCAGATCGGCCGGAAGGGCGGAAAGACCTCGGCGACGCGCTGATAGTTCGCCACGATGTTGTCGCCGAACCAGATCGGCGGCGGAAACTGGAACACCTCGCTCAACGTCCGCGTGGCGAACACGGCCGTCCAGTAGAGCGGCATCACGAACATCAGCGAGGCGAGGAACAGCCCCACCGTCACGATCAGCTTGAAACGATAGTCGCGGTTGCGCAGCGCCTTCATTGTGCCGTCCCCGCATTGATGCGCTTGAGCACCGCGCGGTAGAGCACCGTCATCGCCACCACGGCGGCGAAAATGTACCAGGACACGGCCGCGCCCAGCCCGAAATTGAAATTGGTGAAGGCGGTCGCGTAGAGATACATGCCCAGCGTCGTCGCCGAGTTGTTCGTGCCGCCCTGCCCTTGCGTCAGCACATAGGGCTCGTCGAACATCTGGATGCCGCCGAGCGTCGAGGTGATCACCGAGAAGGCGAGCGCGGGCATGAGCAGTGGCACGGTGATGCGCGAGAAGATCCCCCAGCGCCCCACGCCGTCGATGCGCGCCGCCTCGTAGAGATCGCGCGGAATGCTCTGCAGGCCCGCGAGGAAGATGATCATGTGCCAGCCGGTCCACCGCCACACGACCAGCAGCACGACGAGCGGCTTGACCCACATCTGCGAATTCAGCCAGTCGAAATAGACCGGCTCGCCCATTGCGGCGCCCGCCAACAGGTTCACGATGCCGCCATTGGCCGTGAAGAACACGCGCATGATGATCGCCGCGATCGATGGCGCAACCAGCAGCGGCAACAGGAACACCATGCGGAAGTAGGTGCGCCCGGCAACGATGTACTCGTCGATGAGCACGGCCAGAACGAGAGCCAACCCCACCGTCGCGACCGTCGAGCCGATCCACACATAGATCGTGTTCCAGATCGCTTTCTGGAAGATCGGGTCCTGAAGGGCCCGGATATAGTTCTCGATCCCGACCAGGACCGGTTCGCCGAACCCGTCCCAGCTGTTGAAGCCCAGGTAGAACGAGAACAGCACAGGGAACAGGCTGAACACGATGAAGATGGCGAAGAACGGCGCGATGGCGATGTAGAAGCTGCGGTCGGCCGCCGGCTTGCGCCTCGTTCGCGATGTCGCCGCAGCAACCTGCATGCTGTCATCTCCTCCCGTCGCCTTCGCAATCTCATTAATATGATGATTAAACCGCGTCAACCGCAGGATGAGTCACAAAACCAAGGAAACAGGCGACTTGACGCGCAGCGCTTGCGCAGATACTGGATAAATATCCGATTAATGAGGCCGATCAGTGAAGATAACTGCCATACGCACGGTGGTCGTGAACGCGGAAATGCGGAACTGGGTGTTCGTCAAGGTGGAGACGGACATGCCGGGCCTGTATGGCTGGGGCGAAGCTACGCTGGAATGGAAGACCCGCGCCGTCACCGGCGCGATCGAGGATCTCGCCCCGCTCGTCATCGGGCGCGACCCGCGCAACGTCGAGCAGGCGGTGCGCGCCATGATCAAGCAGTCGTTCTGGCGGCTCGGCGCCATCGGCATGAGCGCCATCTCGGGGATCGAACTGGCGCTGTGGGACATCTGCGGCAAGGACTTCGGCGTACCCGTCTGGCGGCTTCTCGGCGGTCAGGTCCGCGACCGCGTCGCCGTCTACACGCACCTCGGCATGGGCGACATGCGCGCCGTTTATGAATCGGACGAGACCGAGGGCCTCCTCGCGCGCGCCCGCGAAGTGCTCGACAATGGCTACACGGCCTTCAAGGCCGTGATCGTGCCCTACACGCACTACCACGCGCCGCTTCCGGCGGTGGAAAAGGTCGGCACCATGATGCAGGCTTTGCGCGACGAAGTGGGGACCGGCGTCGAGATCATGATCGATTTCCATGGCCGCCCCGCCTCCGCAGGCGCGGCCCTGCCCTATATCGAGGCCCTCGCCCCTGCTCATCCGATGTTCGTCGAGGAACCGCTGCCGCCCGGCGATTTCGCCGGCCTCGCCAGCCTCGCGCGGCGGACCTCGGTACCGCTGGCCACCGGCGAACGGCTGGTGGATCGTGCCGAATTCAACAACGCCTTCGCCTCGGGCGCGGTCAGCATTATCCAGCCCGACATCTGCCACTGCGGCGGCCTTCTGGAGGCCAAGAAGATTGCCGCGCAGGCCGAAAGCTACGGAATCGGCGTCGCGCCGCACAACCCGCTCGGCCCCATCGCGGGTGCGGCGGCACTGCACTTCGCCGTGAGCACGCCCAACCATGTCATCCAGGAGGAGATGGTGGGTGCCGTGCCATGGTATTTCGACGTGGTCGATGGCCCGATCGAGCGCGTCGACGGCCACTGGCAGGTGCCGCAAGGGGCCGGGCTCGGCGTCGAGGTCGACGAAAAGGTTGCGCAAAAGCACCCGTTCGCGCAGGAAGTGCTGCACACAACCAACGCCGTTATCGACGACGGCACGATCGTGGACTGGTAGGCCCGCATGAACCGTCTCGCCGACAAGGTCGCCCTGATAACCGGCGCCGGCCGCGGCATCGGCGCGGCCATCGCCGAGGCCTTTGCCGCGGAAGGGGCGCGCGTGGCGATCCTCGAGCAGGATATCGCGACCGGCGAGGCCATGGCCGAACGGATCGCCTCGGGTGGCGGCGACGCCCTGTTCGTTCACTGCGACGTCACCGACAACACCTCGGTCACAGACGCCGTCGCCGCCAGTATCGCCGGGTATGGCCGGATCGACGCCCTGGTGAACAATGCGGGCATCAACGTCTTCCACGAACCGCTCGAGACCACCGACGCGGAATGGCGGCGCTGCATGGCGGTCGACCTCGAAGGCGTCTGGCGGGTCAGCAAGGCCTGCCTTCCGCACATGCTCGACGGCGGGGGCGGCGCCATTGTCAACATCGCGTCCTCGCACAGCTTCACCATCATTCCCCACACCTTCCCCTACCCGGTCGCCAAGCACGGCCTGATCGGGCTGACGCGCTCGCTGGGCATCGAGTATGCCGCGCACAACGTGCGCGTGAACGCCATCGCACCCGGCTATATCGAGACCCGGCTCGCCATCGATTACTGGAATTCGTTCGACGATCCCGAGGCGGCGCGCCGGCACACCTATGACCTGCACCCGCCGCGCCGCATCGGCAAGCCCGAGGAAGTGGCGATGACCGCCGTATTCCTGGCGAGCGACGAGGCGCCCTTCATCAACGCCAGTTGCATCACGATTGATGGCGGCCGGTCGGTTCTCTACCATGACTGAGCGCACCGCCCCCACCGCACGGAGTTCCGGGCAGAAAGGCGAAACGATAGTCAGCTCCCGACAACGCTCGGCTTCCAAGCCTCGTGTCCATCAGCAGGTCGTCAAGGCGATCGCCCAGGCCATTCTGGGCAACGAGATCGCGCAAGGGGAGCACCTGCCTTCCGAAAGCGACTTGTGCGCACGCTACAATGTCAGCCGCAGCGCGTTGCGCGAGGCCATCAAGGTACTCGCGACCAAGGGGCTCGTTTCGGCGCGCCCCCGTGTGGGCACGACGGTGCGCCAGCGCGAGGAGTGGAACCTGCTCGACGCCGACCTGCTGAGCTGGTCGATGGAACTCGAGCCGGACGCCGACTTCGTGCTCAGCCTGATAGAGGCGCGCCAGGTGATCGAACCCGCCGCCGCGCGCTTCGCCGCGCTCAGAGCGAGCGAAGCCGACATCGCGCCGATGGAAACCGCCTTCCGCGAGATGGAACGCGCCAAGACAGCCCGCGACTTCGCAGCCTTCAACAAGGCCGACATCGAGTTCCACAAGGCACTCTTGAGAGCCAGCCGGAACGCCGTATTCCAGCAACTCTCCACCACGATCGGCGCGGCGCTCGCCTATTCGTTCCGCATCACCGTCGACCGCGCCCGGGATCCCGGCGCCTCGCTCTCGAACCACGGTGAAGTCGTGGACCTGATCCGCGCCCGCGACTCCTCGGCTGCATACGCCGCCATGGCGCGTCTTCTCGATATCGCGATCCTCGACCTCGGCCTCTCGCGCGGCAGGGTGACCTCCGAGTAGCCGGCCATCTCAACGGCCCTAACGCGCCCATCGCGACCGGTTGCAAAATAATATCGGTTGATGCAAGCTATGACCGATTGCGTGACGCAATCAGGTCAGGGGGTGAGAATGCAACCGGTTCGATACTCCATAAACATCACCTTGGATGGCTGCTGCGATCATCGCGCCGGGGTTCCGGACGCTGAGCTGCATCGACACGCCACCGACCTTATCGAGCAGGCGGATGCTCTCATTTTTGGCCGCACCATCTACGAGATGATGGAGACCGCGTGGCGGCCCGTGGCGGAAGGGGAAGCAAGGCCCGAATGGGTTCTTGACTGGATGGTGCCCTTCGCTCGATCGATCGACGTCGCCAAGAAGTACGTCGTGTCCGACACCCTGGAAAAGGTCGATTGGAACGCGGAACTCGTTCGCGGGGATCGGCTTGAAGAAACTGTCCGGCATCTCAGGCAGCAAGCGGGTAACGGATTGCTTACCGGCGGGGTGAAGCTCCCGCTCGCTCTGGCGAGTTTGGGGCTTATCGACGAGTACGAATTCGTGGTCCACCCACGGATCGCGGGGCATGGACCGACGCTGCTTGCGGGACTGCCCGAATATGTGGATTTGAAGCTGGTCGGCCGGCAGGAGTTCAGCGGCGGAGCCGTGGCAATGCGCTATGAGCCGCAGAAGTAACCCACGGCCCGCCTGCTCATAGCGACGCAGCGCTGCCGCCCAAGCCGGAAACGCACTATCCGTCACCGGCCAGCCACGCGCGGAAACGCCGGGTACGCAGGTCCTCGGTATTGGCGTACCAGGCGCTGTCCCGAACGATGGCGCGGGCGCCGTGCCGCGGCGCGTTCGGCAAATAGGCCCGCATCGGCACGTCGGTTTCGGGATTCTGCCCGATCCGCTCGAACGCGGACCGGCGCGCCGGCCCGTAGGGAATGCGTTCCGCCAGGCGCGCCATGGATCGGGGACTGAGGGCATGGGCGAGGAACGCCCGCGCCGCGTCCGGTGCGTCGGTATCCGCCGCGATGGCCCATACTTCGACACCGATGATGCGCCCGTCCCATACGATGTTCACTGGCGCCCCGCCCTCGCCCGCGGCGTCATGGAACCGGCCGTTGAAGCCCGCCGCCATGACCGCGCGCCCCTCGCGCAGCATGTCGGCCGGCTCGGCCGGGTCGGTCCACCACACGATATCCCCCCGTATCGTGTCGAGCCGGTGAAAGGCGAGCCTCAGGCCGCGGTCGGTGCTCAACAGCCCGTAGACCTGCGCGGGCGGAACGCCCTCGGCCAGAAGCGCCCATTCAAGGATGCCGTCCGGACTGCGCTGCACGGCGCGCGGACCGGGGAAGCGCGCGGTGTCGAAAAAGTCCTCGATCCGTGTCGGCTTCACGCCGGGGAAGGCGCGCTCGTCATAGGCCATCACCCGGGCGTAGACGTTCTGGGGTATGGCGCAGCGCGTGGGGGCGGCGGGTGAGAAGTCGGCAAGGGCCGCATCCCCGAGCAGGTCACGTGCATCGAGCGCGAGCAGCTCTCCCCGGTCGCACGCCACGCGGGCCTGATCGGCCAGCATGTCGATCACGTCCCAGCCTTCGGCGGACCCGCGGCGCAGCAGCGCCCCGGCGGTGCCGTCGTACTGCACGACCTCGACCGGCATGTCCGTTTCCGCAACGAAGGGGTCGATCACCGCGGCCCGCTGCGCGGCCTCGTAGGCACCGCCCCAGCTCACGATCGTCAGGTCCCCGGCCGCAGCCGGGGCGCAAAGCGCGAGCCAGAGAAGGATCAGCCTAAAGCGAAGCATTTTCCTCCTTTCTCAGCCGTTCGGATTCGTCGAGCCACGCCGCAACGACATCCGCCTCGGAAACCGCGCCGAGATAACGGCCGCTCCCGCGCTCGACCACCGGCACCGCGTCGCCGACGAACCCGCGCATCCGCTCCATCGCCTCGGCAACATTCGTATCGTCGTGCAACACGAGCGACGCCGGCCTGAGCGCCACACCTACAGTGGCCGCGCCGGACCCGCCACCCGGCGTGAAGACCCCCGCCAGACGCCCCTTTGCGTCCGTGACGAAAGCCTCCCGCCAGCCCTGCCGCTCGAGACGCCCGGTCACGGTTTCCGGCGCCTCGTCCACACCGGCCGTCACCACGTCAGCGCGCACCAGGTCGAGGATCGGCATGGCGGCGAGATGCGCCCGGTCCCGGCCGAGCGAGAAATCCAGCCCACGCCCCGCGAGTTGCACGTCGAACAGGGACCGCCCAAAGATCCGGTGCGCGACGAGGTTGGAGAACACCACCGCCACCATCGCGGCAATGGTGATGTCGTAGCTCCGCGTCATCTCGAAGACGATGAGAATGCAGGTCAGCGGCGCGCCGATAACCGCGCTGGCAAAAGCCATCATGCCGCCGATGGCATAGACGGCGACCCCGGACGTCGGCACGCCGGCCACACCCGAGGCGAGCATCCAGAAAAGGGCACCGAAAAGACTGCCGATCAGAAGCGCCGGGCTGAACACGCCGCCGGAAAAGCCCGCGCCGATGCACAACGCCGTCAGCGCGATCTTGGCCAGGATCAGGATCACGAGCTCGCCGTGCCCGAAGGCGCCCTCGATCGTGGTGAAGCGCAGGGTCTCCGTCCCGATCCCCATGACGTCGGGCAGAACGAGCGCCGTCATGCCCACGGCAAGACCGGCGGCGGCGGGGCGCAGCGCCGGGAACCGGATCGCCCCCGCCAGCGCCGGGCCGGTGAACAGGAGCAGCCGCATGAATCCCACGGCCATCAGTGCGGCGAGCAGGCCGAGCCCGGCGAAGAGTGCGAATTCGTACCCGTTGGTGACGCCGGCGAAGTCCACCAGGAACAAGGCGGGCCGGTCGAACACCACGTTCGCGATGATGTATCCCGTGGCGGACGCCACCGTGACCGGCGCGAAGGCCTGGGTCGCATAGTGCCGCAACACCACCTCGTGCGCGAAAACCAGCCCGGCGATGGGTGCGTTGAAAGCCGTCGCTATGGCGGCGGCGACCCCGCAACTGATCGCGATGGCCGCGAGATTGGGCACCCCCACGCGCAGCCGGTGCGCCAGCCCGCCGATAAGCGCGCCGAGATAGACCATCGGCCCGTACTGCCCCACCGATGCGCCGGCACCCAGCGACAGAGCGGCGGTCGCCGTGGAGACGAGGCCGCTGCGCAGATCCGGCAACGGTCTGCGGAACTGGACGGCACGGATCACGTCCGGCGGCCCCAGGGGCCGTCGGGTTCTGGAAAGATACCTGTGCGCGAGCCCCACGAGCAGACCGCCCGTCATGGGAACCAGAAGCGTCGCCGCCGTGACCAGCCACGGCGACTGCTCCCACTGAACGCGCGCCCGCGGGTCGACCAAGAAGGCCGTGTTCAACAGGGCGACAATCTCGACCAGCGCGATGGCGGCAACCGACGCCAGGGCCCCTATTACCAGCGCCGTTCCGCTCAGGATCAGCATCCGGATGAGAGGATGTGCCGTTCTGCCGTTTGCAGTCGCGTCCATCGCGGCATGGTCGGCGCTCCGGGCCCGCCAGGCAAGCCTCCATTTCCGCCGTTGTGAATTCCCGCCTGTCGAGGCTTGCTCGTGGGGTCGCGTCCGGTCCCGAGAGCCGGCTCAACGCCCACCTTCTTCACGCCCCCGGGGCCGTAGCGGACGGATCTTGCGGAGGGGCAGGCATGACAAATCCTGCCGGGATGGACACGACACGCGGCGCCCGGCAGGGCTTGCGGCTCCTCCCCTATCCGGCGGACAAAAAGCCGAACCCTGCCGGTCGCCTGAAGACTGCGCCGGAACCTACCAGGGCCGCTCTTCGAGTTCGACGGTGTGGTCGAACGCCATGCCCATCTTCTCGTAGAAGGCGCGGCGCATGCGCCGGTCCTTGTCCTGGACGAGCCATGCGCGCTTGGCGACCTCTTCGGCTTCGCCCTGCGGAACCACGACGATTCCATCACTGTCCGCGATGATGCCGTCGCCGGGACGCACGGCAACGCCGCCGCAGTTGATGGGCTTGTTGACCGACTTCAGTTCCAGCCGGCCCGCCATGTGGCGCATAGACCGCAGCGAACAGAAGATGGGCTCCCTTTGCAGGATACACTCGTCCGAGTCGCGGCAGGCGCCATCGATGACGAACCCCACGGACCCCTTGGTACGGGCGTCGAGCAGGTTGTTCGAGCCCAGAAGGCCGCAGCGCGACTGGCGCGTGTCGACCACGTGCACCTCGTCGGGTGCGCCGAAGGAATGCCCCCCCGGCCAGAGTGCATCCGGATGCGTCGATCCGTCCGGATTGCGCTTGTACTGCCGGTCGTCGAACTCCTCGTAGGACATGCGCGGCATGGGGTTGTTGATCTCGATGAACTCGGCGGTCGAAGCGATCCCGGCGAAGAAGATTCCAGGCCACATCGGGCGCAGACGCGGGTCCATCTCGTAGGTATTCGTGTACCCCAGCGAATCGAGTGCGTCGGTCACATCTGAGGTACGTACCTTGCGAAGGATCGCGAGTGTATCCTGACTGATTGTCATTTTCGGCTTCCCATTCTGGTTGGTGGTTGTTGGCGGGGCGGAGGTGGCGAAGCGGTCAGTCCCAGATCGCGTCCGTCGTCTCGCCGTCGAAGAAATGCAGCTGCTCGGTGTCGATATGGACCGTTGCCATGTCGTCGAGCCTCACCTGGCTCTTGCCGGTGAACCTGGCGATGCAGCGCGACGTATTCTCGTCCTGCGAAATCTCGTCGAGACTGTCCGAGCTTTCCACTTCGGCAGCTTTCGCATCGATCCCCAGATGCACCATGTTGTCCGCGCCGAGTTCCTCGATGAGTTCCACGCGTGCACTGATCTGGTCGTCGGGTGTGGAGTCGGGAACGGTTGCGGCATCGGCGATGTCCTCGGGCCGGATGCCGACAACCAGCTGCTTGCCCTTGTGGCGCGCAAGACCCGGGCGGGCGCTGACCACGCTTTGGGGTATCCTTATGGTGTTGGAACCCAGCCGCAGCACCGGAGCGTCGCCATTGCCTTCGATCTCGGCCCAGTAGAGATTCATGGAAGGAGCGCCGATGAAGGCGGCGACGAACAGGTTCCTCGGCTTGTTGTAGATCTCGGCCGGCCGGTCGATCTGCTGCAGCTCGCCGTCCTTCAGAAGGGCCACGCGGGTCCCCATGGTCATGGCTTCGACCTGGTCGTGGGTCACGTAGATCGTGGTCACCCCGAGCTGATGCTGCAGACGGGCGATCTCCGCGCGCATCTGCACGCGCAACTTGGCGTCGAGGTTGCTGAGCGGCTCATCCATGAGAAAGACCTTCGGATCGCGCACGATGGCGCGCCCCATGGCCACGCGCTGGCGCTGGCCGCCCGAAAGCTGGCCGGGCCGGCGTTTGAGCAGGCCTTCGAGCTCGAGAATGCGCGCCGCGTCCCGGACCCGCTGATCGATCTCGCTTTTCGGACCCCCCTGGAGCTGGAGCGCGAAGGCGATGTTATTGTAGACCGACATGTGCGGATAAAGCGCGTAGGACTGGAACACCATCGCGATGTCGCGGTCCTTGGGGTGCACGTCGTTGACGAAATCGTCGTCGATGAACACCGCCCCGTCGGTTATCTCCTCCAGTCCGGCTATCATCCTGAGGGCCGTGGACTTGCCGCAGCCCGACGGACCGACCAGGACGAGAAACTCGCCATCCTGTATCTCGATGTCGAGATCGCTAACTGCCTTAAGCGCCCCGCCTCCATAGACCTTTGTCAGGTTCTGAAGCGTCACACTTGCCATATCGGTCTCCGGTTTTGGTTGGTTGTTCGAGGAATGGGCACTACTTGAATCCGGTCGTCGCGATGCCGCGCACGAGCAACCGTTGCGAGGCGATGAAGAAGCCCAGCACGGGCCCGATCGACACGAGCACCATGGCGAACATCGACCCGTAGGAGGACACGCCCCCGCTCGGATCGAGGAACTGGCGCAGCGCCACGGGCACCGTCATCTGGTCGACGTCCGTGAGGTAGATGAGCTGCGAGAAGAAGTCGTTGTAGGTGTTGATGAAGGTAAAGATCGCCGTGGTCGCCAGCGCCGGCATGGACAGCGGCAGGATGATCTTCCAGTAGCGCTGCCAGTAGCTCGCGCCGTCGATAGTCGCGGCCTGTTCCAGCTCGGGCGGCAGCGAGCGCATGAACTGCACCATCAGGAAGATGAAGAACGCGTCGGTCGCCAGGAATTTCGGCACCACCAGCGGCAGGAACGTGTTCACCCAGCCGATCTTGAGAAAGAATATGTATTGCGGGATGAGCTGGGCGTGGATGGGCAGCATGATGGTGCCCAGCATCAGCGCGAACCAGACCCACTTCAGCCGGAAGTTGAGCCGCGCGAAGGCGTAGGCCGCCATCGAGCAGGCAACGAGATTTCCGATGATCGCCAGGGCGCAGATGATGAACGAGTTGATGAAGAACTGCCCGAACGTCTTGCCCCCGAACAGGAACCAGCCGTCGATGTAGTTCTCGAACGTCCATGTATGCGGGATCAGTCCGAGCCCGCCGAAGATTTCGCGCTCCGGCCGCAGGGAGGAGAACACCATCCAGATCACCGGATAGAGCATGATCACCAGAAGCCCGATCAGAAAGGTGTGGATGGCCAGCTTCTGAAGGCGCCGGTTGCGTTCGCGCCGCCGCTTGTTGGCGCGGAGAACCTCCGGGTCGAGCGCCCGGCGCCGCACCACTGTTTCGGTCGCTGTTTCACTCGTCGCCATAGAACACCCAATAACGTGCGGACCAGAAGATCAGGGCCGTACCGGCGGCGATGGCGATCAGAAGAATCCAGGCCATGGCCGTACCGAGCCCCATGTCGAGCTGCGTGAAGGCACGCTGATACAGATAGATCGTGTACAGCAGGGTTGAATCGACCGGACCGCCCGTTCCGCGCGAGACCACATAGGCCTGCGTGAAGGCCTGGAACGAGTTGATGGTCAAAAGCACCATGTTGAAGAAGATCACCGGGGTGATCAGCGGAAGCGTAATTCGCCAGAACCGCTGCCACGCATTGGCGCCGTCGATCGAGGCAGCCTCGTAGTAGGACTCCGGAATCTGCCTCAGCGCGGCCAGGAAAATCACCATCGAGGCGCCGAATGTCCAGACATTGAGCCCCACGACGGCGGGCAGCGCATAGGACGGATGCGAGATCCAGCCGCGCCCCTCGATGCCGAAAAGGGCGATGAAATCGTTGAAGATGCCGCGGTCGCCGAACACCTCGCGCCACAGGATGCCGATCCCCACGCTCGCGCCGATCAGCGAAGGCACGTAGAACAGGGAACGGTAAATCGCCAGGCCCCGCAGCCCGCGGTTGAGCATGGCCGCGATCGTCAGGGAAAAGACCAGGATCAGCGGCACGGACCAGCCCACGAACTTGATGGTCACCCAGACCGCGTTCATGAATCGCCGGTCGTCGTACAGCAGGGTTTCATAATTCTGCAGTCCCACGAAATTGGGCGCACGGATGACGCTGTAATCCGTGAACGACAGAACGAGCGACGCCATGACCGGGATGATGGTGATCCCGAACAGCCCCAGGAACCAGGGGACAAGGAACATGTACGCGGCCCGGTTCTCCGCCTTCTTCATCGGCGAATTGTTGCGGCCCTTCGGGATCGGGCGTGCGCCGCGCTCGGGCGCCGCGGCTACGGTCTCCTGTGCGGCACGTTCCACGCTGCTCATTTGGGCCTACTCCACGTCCGGCGGTTGGTTCCGCCTCTTGTCAGCCGTTCACCGGCTTCAAAGGTCCGGTCGGTGTACTGAGAAAGTCAAGGTGACTGGCGCGCGAAAAGTGTTCTCGCCTTCGCGCGCCAGCCGGGTTCGGTGTGCGATCAGAGCACGCTCTCCAGATCGGTCAGCAGCTGCTGCGCTGCGTCCTCCGGCGACATGATCTCGAACGCGACGGCGTCATAGGCGCGCTGCAAGGCATCCTGCAGGGCATTGTAGCCCCCTTCGGGCCAGCTCACCGGCTTGGCGGACGGAGCCAGCTCCTGGAACATCAGGATCTGCTCGCGCTGGGCCTCGGAGGTGTCCGGGCTTTCCGCCTGGGCCGTCTGGAACCGGTCGATGGCGACCACGCCATTGTCCGATTCATAGATGGCCGCAGCTTCCGGATCCTGGGTAAAGAAGTTGATCCAGGCCACGGACTCGTCGATCATCTCCTCGGGGCACGTGGCACCGATGGCGATGCCGTTGGCGCCCAGGTCCATGCCGCCCGTGCCGTCCTCGCCGCGCGGATAGGGCTGGATACCCAGTTTCTGGCCCTCGGCCACGGCGTCCAGCACCTGCTGGTGCGAGGCCAGCCGGTTGGGCGGACGGTTGGTGACGAAGGTACGCGCGTTGGCGATGTTGGATTCCTCGATCAAGCTGCCCTCGTCCGACACCATGGTCTCGGGGGAATCCGTCAGGCCTTCCTCGCGCATCTGCTCCCAGTACTCGAACCATTCGACGGTGACTTCGGCCGAGAAGGCGACCTCGCCGTTCTCGAACATCTCCTCGCCCTGCGATTGCACCCAGGTAACGAATGCGTCGATCTCGCGGCCCATGTTGTGAGTGCCGTTCACGCCCTCGGGCAGGGTCGGCTTCACCTCCGCGATCCACTGGTGGAAATCGCTCCAGGAATAGCCGTCCTCCGGGATCGGCACGCCGGATTCCTCGGCCATGGTGCGGTTGAACATCAACGCGAAGAAAAACACGCCCGACGGAATCATGTAGAGATTGCCGTCGTCGCCACGCGACGAATCCATCACCGACTCCGGGATGCCGCTGATATCGATTGCGCCGGATTCGACAAGATCGTCGAGCGGCATCAGGATGTCGGGCTCGGCATAGGTGGCCAGCCAGCGCGTCTGCATCTGGATGGTACACGGCTGGTTCCCGGCCGACGACTGGATGGTCAGGCGGTCCCAGTGCGGATTCCAATCCGACTGCTCGCGCACGACGGTTACACCGGGATTTTCTTCCTCGAACAGGTTGAGGATGCGGTTGGTTTTCTCGTTCCGGAGCTGACCGCCCCACCAACTGAAACGGATTTCGCCCTCTAGCTCCTGCGCAGCAGCACCGATCGGCGCGCCAATCGTGGTAACCGACAGCACAGCCGACAAGGCTACAGGACTCGCAGTTCTCTTGAGGAACTGGATGTAACGCATGGATTCCTCCCTTTTACTCCCTGCCCCGGCTTCACCGGGCTTGCAGGCCTCCTCGCCTGGCATACCCCGACCGGAACGTTCCCGTGATGATGCGACACCCGCAAGGACCTGCTTTCGGTTCCTGCACTGGCCACCGGATCGGGGCTTGAACACCCCTTCATCACAATAGGCCTATTTTTGTATGCAAGAATTGCCAGTGTCAACCGGCAAGTTCAGTCAATTCACCCGGCCTGGCGCGGTACCCATCTTCTCGTGCAAATTGGTAATACCATGGTAATATCAATGACACAACGAACGCTTGTTCCCATGCGCAAGGATGCCTTGAACCGCAGAGGTGTCGGAAGCCGGGCCGGGCTCGGGTCTTCAGGCATGTTCGGCGCTGCAAATAGCGCTTTCCGGCCAGTAACGGCGATCATCCGCCAGGGTTCCGTCCGCAGCGGCAGGGCACCTGAACACACGCGCCGGCTCGTCTGCGCCAATGGTGGTTCCACCTTGATATCGCTCCAGACGACCTGCCTCCGGCATTGCGGATAGCGTATCTTCTGGTGGCAGAAACAACCGGCAAGAAGGGTTCGGCGGTGATCGCACCCCTCCCGCCTTTGCCATCTTGCATACAATTACGGCAATGTCCGCGCTGAACGGACGATTGACCATGCCGGCCCGCCACGCGAATTCGGACATACGCACGCGGATTTGGCACCGCCGCAACGGAACAACGGCGCATCTCGCCGTTTGGCACGGACGTATCCAGCCTCTCAGACCTCCCGGGTGATGCGTCGCCCGGCTCTATGTCTGCAGGTCGTCCGGCCGGTTGATGAACCAGTCCCAGCGCGAAACAGTGACGCTCTCGAACACCTTATGGACCACGTAGGGATCCCGGGCCACGTGCTCCTCTGCAGCCGCCTGGTCCGGGGCCCTCATGATGATCATCGAGCCGATCGGCCCGCCATCCGCGCCCAGGTAGGGACCGGCCAGGATCAGGTCGTCCTCGAGGTCCCAATAATGCTGGCGATGGGCGTCACGATGTTCCAGCCGGCCCTCGAGCCCATCGGGCCGGTCGCGCCCGCTGACTATGAAGAGCATGAGCTTCCTCCTTTGCAGTGCACCGCCGCGGCCGGTCCCGGGCCAGGCCCTTTGTCCCCGATCGGTCCGTTCACGTCACATAGAGCCGTGAGACGGAGGCTCCGTCCTCTTTTTCGTTGCCCGGTGCGTAGGTCCCGTACAGGTTGATCGACGTCTCGATAACGGGAAGGTCGAGACCGAGCTCTCCGACAAAGGCCTGGACGGCCTTGAGGTCCTTGTAAACCTGCTTCACCGAGGATCGTGGCGGATCGAAATCGCGCCGGCTCATCTGCGGGAAAATGCGCTGCAGGATCGTGCTGTCGGCCATTCCGCCCTTCAGGCATCCCGGAAGCCGCTCGGGATCGACATCGCTCTTCTCGGCAATCGCCAGGAGCTCGGCCATCAGAAGGTAGTTCACCCCGACGATCGCCTGGTTGAGGATCTTTGTCTTCTGGCCGGCGCCGAGATCGCCCATGTGCGTCACGTTCGCGGCAATTGCCTCCAGCAACGGCATCACCGCGTCGCACACGGCCTTCTCGCCGCCCACCATCAGGGTGAGTTCACCGTCATGCGCCGCCTGCGGACCGCCCGACATTGGCGCGTCCACCCATTCCGCGCCGGTCTTCTCCTTGAAGCGCGGCGCCAGTTCCAGCGTCTTGGCGGGGGAACTCGTGGACAGGTCGACAAGAACCTTCGCGCCCGTGGCGGCGTGCACGAATCCGTTCTCTCCCATCGTGACGCTTTCGAGCGCGTCATCGCCCAGCACGCAGACGAAGGCGGCGTCCGAAGCCTCGAAGACCTCGCAGGCCGAGTTTGCCCATTCGACACCGGAGCCGCTCACCTCGTCGAAACGCTCCGGTTCCAGGTTCCAGGCCACGACCCGGTAACCCATCTGCCGCCAGCGTATGGCGGCTGGCGCCCCCATGATTCCGAGGCCGACAAGACCGATGGTGGCCGATGTATCGAAGGCGGGCATAGCAGTCTCCTATGAGCGGAGTTGGTCTGTTTCGATATGATAGAGCCGGACGGCGTTATCGTGAAAAAGGGCCCGCCGATCCGCGTCCGGCAAATCACGGGTGATCTCGTCGAACCCCGAGAAGATCGTCCCGAAGGAAGCAACGAGACTGTCGACCGGAAAGTTCGAGGCGAACATTGCGCGCTCGACACCGAAAATCTCGATCGTATCGAGCACGATGCGGCGGTTCAGATCGACGGTCCACTCCTGCCCCGGCACACCGATCCCCGAAATCTTGACCGCTGCATTGGGGGCCGCGGCCAGTGTCCGCATGGCGGCGCGCCAGTCGTCGAGACCTTTCGCGCTGCGATCGGCGGGAAGGCCCGTATGATTGAGGATGATCTGCGTATCCGGGTAGGCCTCGGCCAGATCCGCAGCCTCCCGTAAATGCCACCAGGGCGTTTGCAGGTCGAACGAGAGCCCGTTGGGCTCGAGAAGAGCGAACCCGCGCCGCCATTCGGGATCGCCCATCGAGCCGGGAGAACCCGGCGCCACGTCCTCCGGCCGGCCTGCCGCGGCAGGCTTGTGCCGGATGCCGCGGACGAACGCCGTCCGGCCATGGGCCGCAAGCACCTGTTCGGCGTCGGGGCGATCCAGCCAGGCCTGGGCGACCATCACGGTGGGCAGACCATGGTCCCGCCGCACCTTCTCGACCCACTTCACCTCGTCCAGCGGCCGGCGCGGGTCGTACTCGGTCTCGATATAGACCGAACCCGCGACCTCGAATCCCGCCGCGTTCTCCAGATACTCGGGCGGCATGTAGGTGCGCTTGATCGCGGAATAATCGCCGTAGCGAAAGCTCGCGACCGGCCGGTCGGACAGCCACGGGATATAGTTAGCCTCGATGT
Source organism: uncultured Devosiaceae bacterium (assembly GCA_964572555.1). Taxonomy (GTDB): domain Bacteria; phylum Pseudomonadota; class Alphaproteobacteria; order Rhizobiales; family Devosiaceae; genus CAZNHG01. The sequence goes on from CAZNHG010000003.1 coordinate 21,442, forward strand.
CCCAGAAGTGCTGGTGCGCGTCGATAATCTTCATGAAGTCACCTCACCTTGCTCGCCCGCCCCTTCAAAGATTCCGACGGGCCGCCCGGGACGTACGAGGACGCCCGTGAGGCCCGGCAATCCCCGGGGAGGATCGGGGAACGGCGCCTGGAGCGTTTTCAGAACAAGTGGACACCACTTGTTCGGTTCGAAAACGCGACCGCTCAAAAGAGCCTGGAGCTTCCGTTCTGATTCAATCAGAACGGAAAACACTCTAGGCGCCAAGCTCGGCGTAGTAAGTGTCGATCGCGCCGGTGTCGACGGTCTCGTCGGGCTTCATTCCGAGCTTTTCATAGTGCCGCCCGCGCGCCCGCATGTCGGCAAGCAGGACTTCCTTGGCGTGCATCGCCACGTCGCGCGCGACCTCGATCGGAACGACAACGATCCCGTCATCGTCGAGGCCGACGATGTCGCCGGGCCTGACCTGCGCGCCGCCGACGCCGATGGTCGACTGCACTTCCACCGGCATGATGCGCCCCGGAATGATGGTGCGGCCGCGGCTCTTGCAGGCGACAGGCGTCTTTTGCAGCGTCACTTCGCCGGTGTCGCGGCACTGGCCGTTGGTGACGATGCCGACGCCGCCCTTCTCGACGACCCCGAGCGTGTTCTCCGAGCCCCAGAAGCCCACATTGTCGGCGCCGCCGCAGTCCATCACGACGACGCTGCCCTCCTGCACATGATCGTTGAGCGTCCGGCCCGCATGACCCATCTTGTCGAACCAGATGCCGTGCGCATTGACGATATCCTCGGTGGTATCGAGCTTCCACATGGGCGCGTTGGACGGTACGGCGCGCAGTGTCACGGCCACGCCCCAGAATTTCATTCCAAGCCACAACGGCCGGATCTCCTGCGACACCAGGCCGATATCGAAATAGCCGATACCGTCGAGTGCATCGCACACATCGACGACACGCAGCGGCTGATAGAGCTTGCGGATGTGGTAGGGATCGACGGGCTTGCCGTCGCTGTCCGTGTAGGTTGGCTCAGCCATGATGGATGCACCCTTCTTGTGCCTGGTGGTAAGGTTTGTCGGCGGGTATCAAAAAGGGCGAATGCCCCTCCCATCCGCTATTCTTGTATGCAAGATCACAGGGTGTCAACCGAGGCCGCACGTCGAATTTGGATATGGAGGCGCAAGGGCGGCATGTCCCGCTCGCGCCGGACCACTGCAAATCAGGCTGAGATGAAGCGTCTACTCGGCCGCAGAATCGGCACGGGACGAGAGGTATGGCAGGCTGTTGACGAAATGCTCCCGCGTCAGGCGGGCGAGCTGCTCTCCGTCGCGTGCCGCGAGCGCGGTGAACATCTTGGAGTGCTCGAAAAGCGCTTCCGTCCAGCGGTCCGCGTCCAGGTTCGCAAGGGCCCTGGCCCGCTCCACGCGCGGCACCAACGACTGCCAGACGGAGAAAAGCACGGGATTCGCGGCGATTTCCACCGTGCGCCGGTGAATCTTCTGGTTCAACTCCATGTACGGCGCGCGTTCCTGACGGGCATGATGATCGACCATCTCGCCCAGCATTCGCCCGATCTCGGCCAGTTCCGCGTCGGTGATGTTCTGGCAGGCAAGCTCTGCGGCAAGCCCCTCGATCATCCCGAAGACGAGCAAAAGATGTTCCAGATCAGGGGCGTCGAGTTCGGAAACGACAACGCTCCGATTGGGCAAAAGGTCCACGAGTCCCTCTGCCGCGAGCGTGCGGAACGCCTCGCGTATCGGGGTTCTTGACACCCCGAGTTGTTCGCAAAGCTGCACTTCTCTCAAACGGGCACCGGGCGGAAGCTCCCCGGAAAGTATCTTGGCGCGCAACTCCTCGGCCGCACGTGCATGCAAATGCCCCTTGCGGCGATCGGTCTGATCCGCCGCATCGTGAGTATTCCGGCCGTCCGTGTGCGCGTCGTTCATACCAAGGAATTATGCAACAACCGGCCGGAATGCAACAGCCGCACTTTCCACTCTTGCTCCACTCTTGATTTTTCGGTTTCGATCAGTCTTGTATGCAAGATTGAGAACACCGCACGAACCTGCTATCCGATCGAGGCACGAAAACGCGGTCGGAAGCCGCACGTGCCGAGATCAATATCGGGGGAACCCGCGTAACTGGGAGGAAGGTCGAGCCCATGCCCGATCAGAGTCGGAGCCAAGCCGGCGAGGAAACGGAACCGGTCGCCAATGCCAACATGCCGCTCGCCGGCCTGCGCGTACTCGACATGAGCCAGGTCATGGCCGGCCCGTTCTGCTGCATGCTGCTGGGCGATATGGGAGCCGATGTCATAAAGGTCGAGCCGCCGGGCGTCGGCGACCAGACCCGCAAGTCGATGGGTTTCCGCATGAAGGGCGACGACAGCCCGGGGTTTCTGGCGCTCAACCGCAACAAGCGCTCGATCACCCTCAACCTCAAATCGGACGCGGGCCAGCGGGTCCTGCATCGCCTGGTGGAATCGTCGGACGTCGTGGTCGAGAATTCCCGGCCGGGCGTCGCCGCCAAGCTCGGGGCCGACTACGAGACCCTGTCCGGAATCAATCCGCGACTGATCTACGCCTCCATTTCCGGCTTCGGCCAGACCGGGCCGTGGAACCTGCGTCCCGGCTTCGATCTGATCGCGCAGGCCATGTCCGGTGTCATGAGCTGTACCGGCACACCGGGTGGCGAACCCGTTAAGTCCGACATTCCCATCGGCGACCTGGGCGCGGGCATGTTTGCCGCCTACGGCATCCTGACGGCCGTCATCGGCCGCCAGACCACCGGCAAGGGCCAGTACATAGACACCTCGCTCTACGATGCCGCGCTCGCGCTTTCCGTATGGGAAACCACCGAATACTGGGCCACCGGCAAATCGCCGGAGCCCCTGGGAACAGCCAACCGGATGAGCGCGCCCTACCAGGCCTTCAAGGCATCGAACGGCCAGTTCGTTGTCGGGGCAGCCAACCAGAAACTCTGGCTGATCCTGTGCGACGTCGTCGGACGCCCGGACCTCAAGGACAACCCTAAATATGTCGACAACATAGATCGGGTTCGGAACAAGCATGAGCTCGCCGGCGAACTGCAGGACATCTTCATCGGCGAGACCGTCGAACACTGGGTCGACGCCTTTCTCGCTTCCGGCGTGCCGGCCGGACCGATCAACGACTACCAGGCCGCACTGGAGAACGAGCACGCGCGGGCACGCGAGGCTGTGATCAATATCGACCACCCTGTCGAGGGCTCGTTCAGGGCGCTCGGGTTCGCCGCGAAGCTGTCGGGGACGCCGGCGAGCGTCAGGCGCGCCCCGCCCCTTCTGGGCCAGCACCGGGACGAAATCCTGGATGAACTGGGGCTGGGTTCACAAGGGGATGAACTGTCCAGTGCCGGTGCGTTTGAGTCATGAGTAACGAGCCTGACGGTGAAGTCCGGCTGGCGCGCGAACATGATGGCGCGGCCGCATTCGTGACCTTCGACAGGTCGGCGGCGCGCAACGCCATGACCTGGGCCATGTACGATCAGCTCGACACGATCGCGCTCGAGCTTGCACGCGACCCGAACCTGCGTGTCGTCGTCATGCGCGGTGCCGGCGGACAATCGTTCATCGCGGGCTCCGATATCGGCCAGTTCCGCGATTTCGAGGGTGCGGGCGACGGGCTCGCCTACGAAGACGAGATGGACCGCCATCTCGAGAAACTCCTTGCCATCCCGGTACCCGTTGTCGGCGTGTTCGAGGGCTATGCCGTCGGCGGGGGGCTCAACATCGCGTCGGCCTGCGACCTGCGAATCGCAACGCCGGGGACGCGCTTCGGTGTCCCCATCGCACGTACCCTGGGCAACTGCCTTTCAATGGCCAGCTACCGGCGGGTGGTCGCAGGTTTCGGAGAGGGGCGCGCGCGCCGCATGCTGCTGCTCGGTGAACTCCTCGATGCCGAGGAGGCCCGGCAAGCGGGTTTTCTTGGCAGCATCGTCCCGGAGGCCGACCTCGATTCCGAGATCGACCGCCTGGTCGAACGTATCCTGGGCAACGCCCCCATAACCATGGCTGTCAGCAAGGAAGCGATCCGCCGCGTGCTCGCAGGTGATGACGGCAAGGGCGAAGATCTGATTTCCCGCGCCTATGGAAGCACCGACTTCAGGACAGGCGTCGAAGCCTTCACCGGCAAGGTGAAGCCCGAATGGCGGGGGCGCTGACTCGTGGCGCCCGGTCCCATCGCGCTGATGCTTGGCGATCGGTACGGGGTGGGGCCCGAACTCGTGGCCGCGCTGCTGGCCAACCGGCCCGAACCATCCCGGAAGCTGGTCGTTGTCGGTGACCGCTCGGTTCTTGCCCAGGGCGCCACGTCCGCCGGCGTCCGTCTCGATCCGGCCGAAACCGGCGCGCTGGCGGTTCCCGGCGGAACGAGCTGGGCGCTTCTGCATCGCCCCTTCTCCGCAAGCGTCACCCCTCTCGGCCGGACGGACCGGGATGCCGGGCGGGAGGTGCTCGGGATCATGCGCGACCTGTCCACGGCCGCATGCGAGGGGACGATCGCCGGAATCGTCTACGCTCCCCTCAACAAGCAGGCCATGCGCATGGCCGGTCACGAGGCCGGCGACGAGCTGGACTGGTTCGCTGCCCACATGAATCCAACCGGCACCCCCGGCGAAATCAACATACTGGACGATCTGTGGACGTCGCGCGTGACGTCTCACATCCCGCTCGGAGAGGTCGCGTCAAACATCACGGTCGAATCCGTTCTCCGCGGCATTCGCCTGCTGAACGAAGCGCTGCGCAGCGCCGGCAGGACTCCGAAACTCGCTCTGTCCGCCCTCAATCCGCACGCGGGCGAAGGCGGCGCGTACGGAACCGAGGAGATCGACATCCTTGGCCCCGCCATCGAAAGAGCGCGCGATGAGGGCGTGGATATCGAGGGGCCGTTTCCGATACGATTTTCCCCCGCGCTGTCACCGGTGCCTATGACGGCGTGGTCACGCTCTTCCACGACCAGGGCCAGATCGCGCTCAAGATGATCGGGCTCGGCCAGGGGGTCACCATGCTGGCCGGCCTGAGCGTACCGGTCGCCACGCCGGGCCACGGCACCGCGTTCGACATCGCGGGAAAGGGCCTGGCCCGCCGCGACGGTCTCGAGGCGGCGCTGAAGCTCGTCGAGATGATGACTGCCTGAACTAAATGCAATCGAGCCGGGAGGACTTCAATGAACGGGCCTGACACCCATCACGTCTGGCAAAGGATCGACCTGACCTTCCTTGCCGAAAACAGCTACGACAATGCCTACACGGACCAGACGGTCTGGGTCGATCTCGAAGGACCCGGCTTTTCCCGGCGCGTCTATGGCTTCTGGAACGGCGGCCAGGAGTTCGTGGTGCGCATTCTCGCCACGCGCCCCGGCCAGTGGCGCTGGATGTCCGGCGCCGCCACGAACGATCCCGGACTGGTCGGTCGGGCGGGCAGTTTCACGGCCACGCCCTGGAGCGCCGCGGAACTGGACGAGAACCCCAATCGCCGCGGCATGATCGGCACGACCCCCGACCGGCGCGGCTTGCAGTATGCGGACGGCACCCCGTTCTTTCTCATCGGCGATACCTGGTGGTCGGTGCCCAGCTTCCGCTTCCCGCTTGGCAAGGACGGTGCCCCTAAAGACCTCGGCCCCGAGGCGAGCCTGAACGACTATGCCCGGTTCCGGCGCGATCAGGGCTTCAATTGCGTGGGCCTCATTGCCGCCCATCCGGCCTGGGCCAATGATGGTCATCCACCGCAGGTCAGGATGGACGACGGAACCTGGATCCGCGCCGCGTGGAAACAGCCGGGCACCGAATCGGCCAAGGACATGCACAACGAGGGCGGCCGTCCTTTCGAATTCCCCGGAAAAGTACCGGGCTTCGAACAGGTTTTCCCCGACATGGACCGGATCAACCCGGAATACTTCAAGGTGCTCGACGAGAAAATCGATGCGCTCAACGATCTCGGCATCGTTCCCTTCATCGAGGCTTCGCGCCGCGATTCCGGACCGGCCTGGAAGAGATTTCACGACTGGCCCGAGAGCTACGCGCGCTATGTGCAGTACATCTTCGCGCGCTATCAGGCCAACAACACCATTCTCTCCCCGATCCACTACGACTTCTTCGAGCAGACCATCACGGCCGAGGAATACAACGAGCCGATCGAACTGGCGCTGGAGCGTTATGGCAAGCCGCCATTCGGCACGCTTTTGTCTGCAAATCCCAACCCCTCGACACTGGTCAACTTCGGCCCCGGCTCGTGGATCGACCTTCACCAGTCCGGCAACGTGCGCGAGCACTACACCTACTGGTATCTGACCGAGATCTTCGAGACCGAGGAGAAACCGGCCATCAATGGCGAACCCTACTATGCCGGTCTTCACCAGCTCGGCACGCCCTACGCGCTGCGCGTGGACCCCGACTCCGAAGCCGACCGCTACTATGTCAGATCGGGGCTGTATGGCAGCTTCCTGTCCGGCGGTTTCGCGGGGTTCATCTATGGCGCTGAGGGCATATGGCAGGCCGACACCGAGCCCGATTCCCTCTACCCGATGTGGGATTCCTTCAAGTGGAAATCGGCGGACGAGATCCGTCACATCGTCAGCTTCGCCCGCGTGCATGGCGACCGATACCGCCAGCTCGAACCCGACGCCGAGCTCGTCGTACCCAACAAGACCGGTCCGGGCTTCGGCTACTCCGGTTGGGCCTATTGCGCCCGCACGCCGGAGCGCGACCTGTTCCTGCTCTACTTCGAGAACGAGGCGCCGCAGGAGGCCACGGTGCGCGGGGCATTGCCGGCGGTCCGCTATCGCCCGACCTGGTTCGATCCGCGAACCGGCGAGTGGCAGACACCCGATGAACCCGTCATGGTGGCAAAGAGCTCGGTCCTGACCCTTCCGCCGCGGCCCGACGACCGCGACTGGGGGCTGATGCTTGAGCTGGTCGCCCCATGATCGGAGGTGAGCGGGAAGGGACGCCGAACACACCGAGCTGCGGCGCGGCACGCCGGCCGGCTTGCGTCAGCTTTCCCCTCTCAGTTCGGAGACCATGGCCTGCTTCTGGAAGGTCTCGCCGATCTCGAAGTGCTGGACCAGAAGCTTGTCGGCCTCGTCGGTCTCGCCCGCGACAAGCGCCGCCAGCAGCTTCCGGTGATGCGCGATCAGGAACGCGTCGATGCCTTCGACTTCGGAAATGCGCTCGCGCCGCGTCATGTGGGATCGACGCAGGAGATTGGAGATCGCCGCGTAAAGGCTTGAAAGGGTCGGCGAGTGGGCCGCGGCGACAAGCGTCTCGTGGAACCTGAAATCCGCTTCCCCGCCCTGGACCGGGTCGTTCATGGTCACCTCGATCTTGCGCATCGCCTCCTCGAGTGCGGCAATGTCGCCACGGGTCGATCGCGTACAGGCCAGGCGAAGCGCCTGCCGCTCGATGGCAATGCGCGCTTCCATGATATCGTCGGTCACATCGGGCTTCTGCGCGAGCATCAGGGTGAAGATGTCCCCGAGTTCGGACATGTCGGGCTGACGCACGAAACTGCCATGGCCATGCCGGATCTCGATGACCCCGATTGCCGCGAGGCCCCGCAGCACCTCCCGGATGACGGGCCGGCTCACTTCCAGCTTCAGGGCGAGCTCCCGTTCGGGAAGGAGCCGGTCCCCGGTCCGCAGGCGTCCGGATATCAGCTGGTCCCGGAGAAACTCGAAGACCCGCGCATAGCCCCCCGGATTGTCTCGGTTGTCGCGGGTGATGGACACGTCATCGCTCATGGCTCGGTCTCGTTGCCTGATGTTTCGTCACGGGCTGGATGCGGCCTTGTCGTCGGCCGCCGGTCTCCGCGGCAGGTAGCATTCCGGCCCCCAAATCGTCCGCGTCGCTCCGGATTCGGCTTATAGCCATCGTGACACGACCTTGACACCCCGGGCCACTCTTCCTAAAAATTGGTCATACCACGGTAATATCATTCACGCCAATCCTGATACATGCAGAAAGGTCCAGGTAATGCCGCACAACGAGGCCGAACTGAGCGCGGCCGGCGATATCCCGCACCGCGCCGCCATCGGGCTGGCCAGCGACCATGCAGGGTTTCCGATGAAGGCCTTCGTGCGCGGGATCCTTGCCGCTCATTGCGACGAGGTGATCAGCCTGGGCGCCGAATCCGAGGAACCGATCGATTTCCCCGACGTAACCATGCAGGCGGTATCCCTGGTGACCCAAGGCAGGGCCGACCGCGTCGTTCTCGTGTGCGGTACCGGAGCCGGAGCGTGCATCGCCGCGAACAAGGTGGCCGGCATTCGGGCCGCCGTAGCCCACGACACCTACGTGGCGCGCCAATGCGTCGTCCATGACGACGTCAACGTCCTCTGTATCGGCGCATGGATCATCGGCCCCCGGATCGCCGCGGACGTCATACGCGCTTTCCTGGGAGCGGAGTTTTCGTCGGAGGAGCAGTTCCGCCGGCGCGTCGACAAGCTCGCCGCGATGGAGCGCGGCACGAACCAACCCTGACAACAACAGCCCGAGAATCGAGGAGCGAAAATGGACCAGAAAAAGCGCAAGGAAATCCTGGAGACGGTCAAGCACCTGCGCGTGACCGACATTCGTGACGGCATGGACTGGGTGGGACTGCATCACGTCGGCACCGTGGATCCGGAAATTCGCCCGCTGTGGCGCACCAAGGCAGCCGGTTTTGCCCAGACCTACCGGCACATTCCCACCAAGCAGCGCGTGCCCGAACTCTCCCCGGAGGACTATTCCAAGTGGGCCTACGAATACTGGTACGGTCAGCTCTGGAACATGGGCGACTTCCGCAAGCAGGTCGGCGAGGACGATTTTCTCGTCATCGACACCATGGGCCAGAAGACCCCCGCCGTCGGCTCGATGGATTCGATGGTCTGGGCCGCCAACGGGGTGCGTGGCGTCCTGACCAATGGCGGCGCCCGCGACACCGACGAACAGCTCTACCAGAAGGCCATGCCCTGCTGGCACCGCTGGGTCGTCCAGCCCATGTACCAGGGCCGCGTCGAGTTTGGCGAACCCGATTCCACGGTCGAAATCGGCGGCGCCACCGTCAAGCCGGGTGACCTGATCGTGGCGGACGGCGACGGGGCCATCGCCGTGCCGGCCGATGTCATCGACGACGTGCTCAAATACGCCATCCAGGAATCCGAGAACGACCGGCGCGACCGCGCGCTTCTGTTCGAGGTCCTCGGGATCGAGCCCGATGATTCGGTCAAGCCGGTCTTCGATACGCCCCCTCATCCCTACGCAAAGTCGCGTGAAGACTTCGAAAAGCGGTTGCTGAGAAAGTAGCCCGCCACCCCCTGCAACACAGCACGAGAGGGGCGCGGCCCGATTGAACCGCGCCCCGGACCGGGTTCAACATGTTCGAAATCTTGGCCAACTCGGTCCTGCCCGTCTTCGCCATGGCGGCGCTGGGAATGCTTAGCCAGCGCATCGGCTTCTTCTCGGTCAAGGAAGCGGATGCCCTCAGCCGGTTCGTCTATTTCATCCCCATGCCCATCCTGATGTTCCGCCTCCTGGCAACGGCGGATCTTTCGGGATTCAACTGGACGCTTCTGGCGGCCTATGTCGGTGTGGAGGCAACGCTTTATGCCGGGGCAACGGCGCTGTTCTACCGTCTCTTCAAGAGAAGTTTTCGCGAAAGCCTTTTGCTGGGCGTTTCGACCGTCTTTGCCAATCACCTTCTTTACCTGCTTCCCATAGCCATCTTCCGGTTCGGGGAAGCGGCGGCGGCGGAGATGGTGACCTTCGTCATTGCCGACGTGATCGTGATCTATACGGCAACCCTCGTCCTCCTCGACGCAACCAGCGAGGGCGGAGCAGGTCCGGGCGCGGTGACCGGTCGAGTGGTCCGCAACCCTCAGATCATCGCGATCGCCGCGGGGCTTGCCGGCAACTTCCTGTCGGTCCCCCTCGACAACGGGTTCGGCGTTTTCGCCGAGTTCGCCGGCGATGCCGCGGCGCCGGCATCGCTTTTTGCACTGGGGATCATCCTGGCCTCCCAGCAGGGTCCGGGCGACTGGCGGACGGTGGCCACCATCACCGCGATCAAGCTGGTTGCCTTTCCCCTGGTCATGACGGGGTTGCTGCTCGGTCCAATCGGCATAGGATTTGCTGACGCGGACATGGCAATCCTGATTGCCACGGCACCGTCCGCGGTCGCCAGTTTCGTATTGGCCGTCCGCTACCGCGTGCCGGCACGGGACGTCTCGATGGCTGTCCTGGTGACAACGCTCTTGTCGATCCTTTCGGTCTCGGTGGTCCTGCAATTCATGTAGCGGGCGCTTCATCCGTAGTGGGCGGAGGGCGCCCCGTTTCCGGCTTTGGTTCACCTCACTCAGGTAAAGACCGCGCCGGCCCGATCAGTTCGCAGACGGTTCCATCCGGCAAACGGAAATGCACCCATCTGCGCCCTTTGTCCTGTTGGATTTCGGTTATTGGTTCAATATCGAGACGGTTCAGCTTTCGCCAACTTGCATCAAAGTCTTCGACTGCGAATCCGACAACCGGACCGGTCGTGAAAAATTCATGAAAGGCGTTGGCCTCGCTGTACGCCTCAACGCGCGTCCCGTCCTCAGTTGAATAACCGACCTGATCCTCGGCGATGTCCGTCGGCTGGAATCCCAAGCCCTCTTCCAGAACACGCCTCAATCCCTTGAGGTCTGAAGACCTGAAACCCACAAAACCAACATTCTTGACGGGCATTCTGGGTTCCTGCTTGCTTTGGCCGGGGACCTTATAGGTGCGATGTGCCAGAACGCTGGGCAGCACACTCCCAAG
>CAZNHG010000004.1:0-31995 GCA_964572555.1 uncultured Devosiaceae bacterium
CCCCCGGCCGCACCGGGCGGCGCCAGCGCAGCTCGTCGATGCCGAGCCCCACCACCGGTGTGTCGCCATAGCCACCGCCTTGTATGAACAGGCGCATCGACAGCGCCGCGATGTGCCAGCCACTGGCAATGACCGTGCCGAACCGGCTTTGGGCGGCCTTGTCCGGGTCGGTGTGGATCGGTTGGGGGTCGTTCTTACTGGCGAACGCAACGATATCGCTTTCGCTCACCTCGACTTCATCGCTGTTCCAGGTTTCGCCGATTTCAAAGTCTTCCAGATAGCGCGGCATGGGTCTCCTCGGTCGCGTTGATCGTGGGGGGGCAGTGTCCTGGCCCTAGCCCCGTTCATCGCCCTTGCGGGCGGCTTCAAGGGATTTGAGAATGTCCGGCATGCGTCCGGCCGCGGTGTCCTGCAGCTTTTGGTACATGCTGTTGCCGTGGGAATCGATTGCAATCGTGACGGGCCCGAAATTCCTCAGCCGGAACCGGGAAAGGCGGAACTGTTCGATCAGGTCGTCCCAGCCCGTCTCGATGCGCTCCACGACGCCGTTGGTCAAAAGCGGCGATGTTCCGCCGGGCATCGAGAAATAAACGCAGCCGACGTCCCTCAGGGCGGCCACGCAACCCGGTCCCATGCCGCCCTTGCCGCCGGTCGCGGTCAGCCCAAGCTTGCGGATGATGTCTGGCATAACGCCATCGAACCGGGTCGACGTCGTGGGATTGACATAGTTGAGCAGCCACCTTCCGTCCTCTAAGCGGCACGAGCTGCCCATGTGAAAAAAGGCACTCGCGCGGAGGTCGAAAGGCAGCTCAGCGCCCGCTTCGAGTGCCTCGAACAGGCGTTCATGGGTCGGAAGTCCTGCCGTGGCGGTGATCTCGCCATCCAGCATGACCTGGTCACCCAGCCGGAGCTGTCGTGCCTGGTCATTTGTCAGCGGCAGGCTGAGGCGGGCAATGTCGGGCACGTTGGGTTCACTCAAGGCGGGTCACCGTGCCGTCGTCGGCGATCCTGAGAGCGGTGCGTCGGTTGATCCAGCAGTTGAAGCACACTGCCACCGGCACGAAGCCGTGGCCGTGGGCATAATCGACGTGTACGGCAAGGGCGGTGGTGTCGCCGCCCGTGCCCATGGGTCCAAAGCCGGTCTTGTTGACCGCGGCGAGCAGACGCTCTTCCATCTCGCGCACCATCGGGTCGTCGTGCTGGCTGCCGATCTTTCGCAGTGTCGCTTTCTTGGCCATCTTCGCGGCATGGTCGAACGATCCGCCGATGCCCATGCCGACGACCACGGGCGGGCAGTGCTGCGAACCGGCCTCGAGAACGCAGTTCATAAAGTATTCCTCGATCTCGGCCATCTTGGGATAGGAAAAGACCTTCAAGTCGGCCCAGCGGCCCGACCCCAGCGCCTTGGGTGAGCACACGATCTCCATGTAGTCCGCGCCATCCAGCACGTCGAATGTGACGATTGGCATGTCCCGCCCCTCGTAGGAGCGCTCCAGGGTGAGCGGATGGGTGATGAATTTCAGGATCGGCGGTTCGATGGTCTCCACCAGATCGGAAAATCCGTCCACGAAGGCGCGCCGGACATCGCCATCGAGGGTGAGGTTGGTGCCGATCCGGACGAAATAGGTGGGAAACCCGGCGTCGGAACAGGCGTGCCGGTCCTCACGCTCGGCGGCGAGCGCCGAGGCGTGCATGAAATCGAGGGTCTTTTGCGAGGCGGGACTTGCCTCTTTCTCGCGCGCGCTGGCCAGCGCCTCCAGGGTGTCGTCCGGCACTTTCTTGAGCGACCAGCCGTAAAGATCGCGGGCCGCCTGGCGCACGAGATCGTAGGTGATGGCCATATTTGTCTCCCTCGCCGGTTGGCAGCGACCCCTGCCACTATGCTGGCACCAGCCGCAGGCGCAAATGGTGCACGGGGAGCGTTCCGCCTGACGAAATGAGGCGGGTGCGTTGTTCCGTTTGCGCTGCGGCTCGACCATGTTGAGGGCAGGGGAGCCGTGGCCGGGAGCGAGGAATTCATGAGCGGCGATAGCGAAGTAAACGTCACGCCGGCCGAAGCGGAGCGCTTCGCCACGCGGCTTTTCGAACAAGCAGGTGTGGCTGCCGACGTGGCCAGGGTCGTCGCCCAGGGTCTGGTCGCGGCCGAGCTCGAGGGTCATGCATCGCACGGTCTGCTGCAGGCCTCGACCTATATTCGCCGGATTCGGGCCGGTACCATGTCGACCGGTTCGGCACCCCGCAGGGTGCACCAGAGCGGGCCTATTTCCGTTTACGATGCTGGGCTGGCGCTGGGACACGCGGCGGCCGATACCCTGACCGGGGTGACAATAGAAGAGGCCCGGCGCCACGGGATGAGTGCGGTGGCCGTGCGCAGCGCCACACATTTCGGCGTGGCGGGACGCTATGCCCGTACGATCGCGGAGCGCGAACTCGTGGGCATCGTGATGAGCAACACGCGCCCCATGATGCCGGCTCCGGGTGGCAGCTTCCCGGTTGCGGGCAACAACCCGCTGGCGATCGCGGTACCATGTGCCGGTCAGGCGCCGGTGGTATTCGACATGGCCATGAGTGCGGCCGCGATGGGCCGGATCCGGCAGGCCGCGGAAAGCGGCGCCGAAATCCCCGCCGACTGGGCGGTGGATGCCGAGGGGCATGAAACAACCGATGCCGCCAGGGCGCTTGAGGGCATGCTGCTGCCAGCTGGCGGCCCCAAGGGGTTCGGGCTCGCACTGATGATCGATTTCCTGTGTGCCCTCGCGGGGGGCACGGCCGGGGGCGAGGTGGGACACATGCATGGCGATCCGGCGACGCCCGCCGAGTGTTCCTGGCTGTTTCTCGCGCTGGACCCGGCGCGGTTCGGGCTCGACACCTCGTATGCCGCCCGAGTGGCCGAACTGGCCGGCGCGGTGCGCGACCGGTCCCCGGACCCGGCCAGGGCGCTGCCCGGCGACCGGCGGCTTGGCCCGGTCGGGGCAATGCGCGACACGATCAGGCTCCAGCGCCCGGTTGTCGAGGTGCTCGAAGCGATGTCTCAAGAGTTGGGCGGCGGGAACAGGCTCGAACGGGCGGGCTAGTCCCGCGCACCCATTCGTCTGACGCAACGTCGGGATTTTCGATGTTGCGGCCACCGCGGCGGCGTCAAAGCATGGATACAGACGCCTGCAATATGAGGGAGAACCAATGTTGGACACGACAATGTTCTATGTTGAAGGTCGTTGGTACGCACCGCAAGGGGCCACCCAACTCGATGTCGTCAATCCGGCGACCGAGGAGGCGATCGCCCCGATCAGCCTGGGGACGGCCGACGACGTCGACCGCGCCGCGCAGGCCGCCCGCAGGGCCTTCGCCGGCTATGCGGAGACCTCGCGCGAGGCGCGCCTGGACTATCTCGAACGGATCATCGAGGGTTATCGGAACAAGCTGCCCGAGCTTGCCGAATGCATGACGCGGGAGATGGGTGCCCCCATCACCTTTGCCACGGAGCGCCAGGTGACGGTGGGCCTGTTTCACTTCGAGGAAGCCGCGCGGGTGCTCAAGGACTACAGGTTCGAATGGGATGAGGGCGCTGGTAGCATTCGCAAGGAACCCATCGGGGTTTGCGGGTTCATCACACCATGGAACTGGCCGCTCAACCAGGTCGCCTCGAAAGTGGCGCCCGCGCTTGCGACCGGCTGCACGCTGGTTCTCAAGCCCAGCGAAAGCGCACCGCTGACCGCAATGATGCTCGCCGAGATCATCGATGAAGCGGGGCTGCCCCCGGGTGTATTCAACCTGGTCAACGGGACCGGGGTACCGGTGGGCGAGGCCATCGCCTCTCACCCTGAGATCGACATGGTCTCGTTCACCGGCTCGACGCATGCGGGCGTCCGGGTCGCCGAACTGGCGGCCCCAACGGTCAAGCGCGTGGCTCAGGAGCTGGGCGGCAAGTCCGCCAATATCATTCTCGACGACGCCGATATCCCGAAGGCCGTCACACAGGGTGTACACGCCTGCTACACCAATGGCGGGCAGAACTGCCAGTCTCCAACCCGCATGCTGGTGCCGCGGACCCACCGCGACAAGGCGCTGGAGGCGGCCCGCATGGCGGCCGACAGCGTCCGGATCGGCGACCCCATGGACCCAGGGACAGGGCTGGGTCCGATGGTGAGCCGCCAGCAGCTCGACAAGGTTCAGGATCTCATCCAGTCCGGCGTCGACGAGGGCGCGACATTGGTGGCGGGCGGTCCCGGCCGTCCTTCCGGCCTCAATCGCGGTTATTTCGTCCGGCCCACCGTGTTCGCCGACGTCGAGCCGGGGATGCGCATTGCACAAGAAGAGGTGTTCGGTCCCGTGCTTGGGATCATGAGCTATGCCAGCGATGACGAGGCGGTCGAGATCGCTAACGACACCCCGTTCGGGCTGGCCGGTTTCGTGCAGTCCACCGATCCGGCAAGGGCCAGGCGGATCGCCGAGCGCATGCGGGTTGGCCGCGTGTATTACAATGGCGCGCCGTTCGACCGCAGCCTGCCTTTCGGGGGCTACAAGATGTCGGGGAACGGCCGTGAATTCGGCCGGTTCGGATTCGAGGAGTATCTCGAAGTCAAGGCGCTGCTCGGATTTGAAGGCGCATAGTGCGTTTCGTTGTACGGAACAGACAGGTGAGCGCGGTTTGCCCCCATTGTGGGGGCTCTATACTCAAGCCTGTTCAATTGCACTCGAAAAGCCAGAAGACTGGCGACGTCGGAGGAGGTTACATGTTGTGGAGATCGATGATGCTGGGCGGCACCGCTGCCCTCGTACTGTTGGGCCTGCCGCAGGCAAGCCTGGCGCAGGATCAGGAGGTCGAACTGCCCGAAAATCTCGCAGTCACCTCGTATGACGTGGGCGCGGCGTCGTACAACCAAGCTATCGCCCTGGGTACGGCGCTCGGCAATGCCTACGATATTTCTCTCAGGGTGCTGCCGGCCACGTCCGACGTTGCGCGGCTGCTCCCTATCAGGCAGGGCCGCGTCCAGTTCGGTGTGATCGGGTCTGAATCCTTCAATGCCGCGGAAGGCACCGAGGCATTCAACGACCCCGAACTGGGGCCGCAGCCGCTGCGCCTGGTTGTCGGATCGAATTCGGATAACTGCTTCACCATGGCTCTGGCCGGCGATGCGGGTATTGAGACCGTCGACGATTTGCCGGGCAAGCGCGTCGCGTTCGTTGCTGGCGCCCCCGCGCTGCAGAGCAACGTCGCCGCGTTCCTGGCGTTCGGCGGCTATACCTGGGACGATGTTGAAAAGGTCGAAGTGTCCAGTTTTGGCGCTTCCTGGGAAGCCCTGATCAACGGCCAGGTGGACGCGATCACCACGCTTACGACCGGCAGCTACAACCAGCAGATGGCCGCTTCGCCGGCCGGCCTCGACTGGCTGCCCCTGCCGGCGGAGAACGAGGAAGGTTGGGACCGCCTGCAGGAGGTCAAGCCGCAGTTCTCGCCGCGCGTGGGCACACTTGGACCGAACATGTCCGAGGAGAATCCTGTCGAGTGTGCCGGGTTCCCGTTCCCGGTCCTTGCCACCTATCCCGAGCGGGATGGCGATGTGGTCTATAATCTGACCCGGGCGGTGGACGAGCAGTTCGAGTCCTATGTCGACATCGAACCGGCCATGGTCGGCTGGTCCGCCGATCGACAGAACTTCCGGTGGGTCATCCCCTACCATGAAGGCGCGGTGCGCTATTGGGAGGAACAGGGCCTGTGGACCGAAGAGGCCGAGGCGCACAACAATGGGCTCATCGAACGCCAGAAGCTTCTCGTCTCGACCTGGAACGAGCTCGACGACAAGAGCAACTGGCTGGAAGCCCGCGCCACCGCGCTCGAGGAAGCTGGACTGCCCACCTACGAGTAAGGAGCGGCGCCCTGTGGGCGCTGGATGCAGCCTTGCAAATCGGCAAACCCCTGGGCGGCTGTCTGGGGGTTTCGCTTTTTGTGGTGCACATATCATCGGCAAGCTGCGCGAGGCTGAGACTGTGATTGCACAGGGTGACATGACATCGGAGGCGTGCGGTCGGATCTCGGTGACCGAACAGACCTATTACCGGTGGCGCCGGGGGTATGGTGGTCTCGAGACCGACCAGGCGCTGCGCATGAAGGATCTCGAGAAGGAGAACGCGCGGCTGCGGCACGCCGTGTCGGATCTGGATGTGTCCAGAATTGCTACAAACGACACGGAGGTCGGTACGGGGCAGGCAGCTTCGTCTTGAGCCACACCGGTAGCGATTACGACTTCAACACCCCTACCACCGGCAGAGGTGTTAGAGATTTCGGCGCACCTATTGAAGGCGCTCAGCGATCCACAACTTGATCAGGGATTGCCGCGTCACGCCCAAGTGGCGAGCCCGCTCGTCCAAGCCATCCACGACCCAGGCAGGGAAGTCCACATTCACGCGCCTGGCCTGTTCGTTTCGACGTCTCGCTTGAGACCAATCCAACGCCTCGCTGACGTCTTCTCCTGTGTCGAACTTCGTGTCGAATTCAGCTACCTTCATAGTAGCCGATCTCCTCATCCCGGGCGCGGCGCTGTTCAGAGTCAATTACGATGAGAATGTCGCGGGGTGATGATGCAGGGAAGGCGTAGCCCGACCGAAGTCGTCATCCCGCGACGGGTTTGTGCTCCGGATTCTTCTGGTGTTCGCGACTGACCGGGTATGAGGAGATTTTCCGCGTTGTGGGGGATTTCCTGTGCCCGCGCCCGAAAATGCGGACGGCACGCCCTACGCTGCTATCGGTCGGATTGCTCCAGCCGCCATCTTCACCGTACAGCGAATATAGACATTTGGTCAAATATTCACTATCTTTCATATATTCACTGTGCAGCGAAAACGAAAAAAATGGCAGGGTTTGAAGGCTACGGATTTGAACGGGAAACAATCGAACGGCTTTTGGAGGCCCTTCGGGAGCTGCCGGATGCGCAGGTAAGTGTCCCCGTTATGCAGCCGGCACCCTTGGGCGACCGGCAGATCGACGCCGAAATCGAAGTCAGCACAGCGGGCAGGACATACATCCTACTCATCGAAATCAAAAAGTCGATATATCCGCGGGATGCCCAGCAGGTTCTTTGGCAGCTTGAGCGCTACATGGCGGCGGGCAACTCCGAGCGCAAGAAACAACTGATCCCGCTGCTCGCCGCTGAATCGATTTCGCCCGGCGCTAAAGACCTCCTGAAAAGCGAGAATTGCGGATTTTTTGACACTGGCGGAAGCCTCTTCATCCCTGCGCGCGGCGCCTATGTCTATATCGAAAAGCCGCCTCCGAAGATCCAGCAGAAAACGGTACGCGGCCTGTTCCGGGGTAAGCGATCGCAGGTTCTTCACGCGCTGCTGATGAGGCACAATGACTGGTTCGGCGTGAAGGAGCTTTCGGAGCTGGCCGAAGTGTCGCCCGCGACGGTTTCCGAAACGCTCACGGCGCTTGAGCGCTTTGAATGGCTGACCGTGAAAGGGCAAGGCCCTTCCAAGGTACGCAGGCTCACCGATCCCGGCGCACTGCTGGACGAGTGGCAGAAACAGACGCTCGCGGCGCGGCGGCAGAGCTATCGCAGGTTCTACGTGCCCTCGCACGATCCAGAGGCAATAGCCCGCCGGCTTGCCGATACCTGCGAACACCTCGATCTTGAGTATGTTCTGACCGAGCAAAGCGCGGCACAGACCTATGCCCCGTACCTTACTTCTGTTTCACGCGTGACCTGCCGTCTGCTCTCCGGCCGCCGCGCAAACGACCTTTATGCGGAGCTGGAAGCAAGGCCGGTGAACGAAGGCGCCAATCTCGATGTCATCGAGACCCGTTCGCGCGGAGAGTTTCTGTTCCGGGAACGGGTCGGAAATCTTTGGCTTGCAAGCCCGGTGCAGGTCTATCTCGACCTGCTGCGCAGCGGCGGGCGCGGAAAGGAAATGGCCGAACACCTGCGGCAAGAAAGGATTGGCTTCTGATGAACAAACCCGTTCAGGCCAGCGGCTATAAACACGAGGTCACGGAGAACTGCGAACGGGTTCTCGTGACGCTGCTGCGTGGCCTCGGCCCGTGGAAAAATTCGGTTTACCTCGTGGGCGGTCTCACACCGCGCTATCTCATCAAGGCAAGGTCGCCGGAGGTTCCTGCCCATGCGGGAACGGGCGATGTCGACATCGTCGTCGAGCTGCAAATGCTGGCCGATACCGAGGCCTATCACTCGCTTGAAGAGAACTTTAGAAGGCTCGGTTTTGAGCGTGGCGAGAATACGAGAGGCGAAAAGGTTTCCTGGCGCTGGCAGGCAAAAACCGAAAGCGGCGCGACGATTATTCTGGAACTGCTGGCCGATGACCCGGAACTGGGCGGTGGCAAGGTTCAGCCGCTGCCGACCGACGGAAACATTTCGGCGCTCAACATTCCCCATTCCTCCATGGTCTTCGATCATCACGAGACCAAGGAGATCAGCGCGGAGCTGCTGGGGGACGACGGCAACGCGACAGAAACCATACGGCACGCGGACATCGTCAGCTTCGTTTGTCTGAAGGCCTTCGCGCTCGACCAGCGGCACGAGCGCAAGGACGCGCACGATCTCGTTTACTGCCTAGAACACTGTGAGGGCGGGCCAGAAGTGGCCGCGAAGGCCTTTGCGGCTGCGCTGGACGGCAAGCACAGAGAAGCCGTGGATGCGGCGCTGAACATCCTCGGTAAACGTTTCGCCGATGATGGCAACTCCGAGGGCTATCTGAAAGACGGGCCGGTCGCGGTCGCAAAATTCGAGCTCGGCGATGATGCTGATGCGAGGGAAGCGCGGGCTCTGCGCCAGCGCGGCGCCACCGAACTCGTGATGCGCGTCCTGCGGGGGATGAGCGACCCGAGACATAGGTGACGTTTTGTACCGGACACATGGGTAACACTTTTCGCTTTGCGGGAGGTGTTGCGTGCCGAGATACCTGCTTTTGAAGAGCCCCCGTGGTTCGACAGGTCTGGAGAAGTCCCGGACACTCTCGACATACTCGATCTCGTCGAATTTTGCTGGCGCACGATCGGCAAGTCGATCAAGGCCGTTACCATGACTATTTCAGCCATTATCACCTGAGCTTCGATATTGACGCCCGCCGCGACGAATTTCGCACGGCTGTAAACCGGATATTCCGGCGCAACGGCCTTGCCTATGAATTACGCGAAGACGGCCGGATCGAACGTCTTGCTCCGCCCGTCTTGCGGGAGGTTCTGTCGGTGGCCGCGTTCCGGACGGGTGATGGACAACTCGACGCGCTGCTGGAAAAGGCACGGCGCAAATTCCTCACGGTCTGCCTGAATTTCGCGAAGACATCCGACTGGAAAAAGGTGATGACGGCGTCAGCATCGGCGCGCTGGCTATGGGCTGTCCGGTGCTCGGCGAGATTGACCGGAAGTGCGGATCCAGTCGCACAGGAGCGGTGTCGGAAGAAACCGGTCTCCCGGACACAGATGATGAAGGGGTAGGCTTTTGATGCCCGAAGCGATCGTCGCTCTCGGCGAAGGCAAGCATGTACCGGGCACCCGTAGGCGCCCGGTGAGAGATTCATTTCAATAGGCGATTATTCCCCGCCACCCCAGCGTTCGGGATAGCCGGGGAAGTCCTCGCACCCGCACATGGCGTAGTGCAGGGGCGGCATGCTGTCGTTGACGTATTCGTCCAGCGTGTCCTGAGTGATCGCGGGCTGCGGGAGAACCCATTCGGGGCCGGGGACGCTTTCGCCATCAAGTACCCTGAGCGCGGCGATGATCGGCGTCCGCCACTGGAAGGTAGGGTAGGTGGGGGCAACGGCAGTCAAGTCGAGGTCCTGCCACTTCTGAAGGAAGTCCTGCTGATCTTCGCCCGTGAATACCGGCACTTCCAAGCCATTGTCCTCGAAGGCCTCGACCGCGGCCACCGCCGTGGCACCGGAATCCATCCACACGGCATCAATCGGGCCACGCTGGATGTAATCCTGCACGATCGACTTCGTCTGAGCGTTGTCGCCTCCGGTAAATTCCGCACCAACAACGTTGAGGCTGGCATCCTCGAATATCCGGCGGGCAGCAGAATGCCGTGTCTCGAGAACATCGACGCCGGGTGAGATGCGCAACATCAATACGTTGGCGCCTTCCTCGACATTGTCGGCCACGAACTGGCCGGCCTGAATGCCGAAGCCGTAGCCGCCAACCGGATGAATGAAAGTCACCGGGCAATCGGTATTCACGCCACGATCGAACACAATGACCGGCAATTGCTCGCAGGCCTGTTCGACCGCTGGGGTGAGGGCGGCCGTCGTGTTAGGAGAGACAATCATCAGATCGCAGTTGCCACTGGCCAGAAGGTCGTTGATATCGGCGATCTGCTTGTCGTCGGAGCCTTCGGCGTCGACATGAACGAATTCACCGATCTCATCGTGAAGGTCGATCTCAGCCTGCATGTTTGTGAAACCGACAACGCGCCACGGGTTGTTCACGCCGGCATTGGAAAAGCACAGCGTATAGGGCGCCTCCGCTTCATTCCCGGCCGTGTCGACCATGGAATCAACGAGGTACTGCTCCCAAGGTTTGCCCTCGGGCCCCATGGGCTCCATTTGCAGCTGCTCGCGCTGCTTGGCGAACTCTTCCGGGTCGTCGAACTGCTGTGCCAGAGCATTGGCTCCGGTCAACATGACCCCCGCTGCCGCGGCGAGTACTAGTAAGCGCTTCATTTGCCTTCCTCCCTCATATGGATTGGCGTTTTGGCATTTCTCGGCAAGCGGGACTGAACACCCGCCTGACCGGGCTCAGCCTCCAGCCCGTCTTCGGCGATACATCGCCAGTGCGACGGCGGAGATCAGAACGAGTCCCTGCACCACGTCTCGGACCGGCTGGGGCAGGCCCATGAAGTTGAGCAGGGTGAAAATGGCATAAAGCGTGAGCGCGCCGGCGACGGCCGCGGGCACGGAACCGCGCCCGCCCAGCAATTGTGCGCCGCCCAGCACGGCGGCAGTGATGGCCTGCAACTCGTAGCCCGTGCCCACATCGGTGGAGACACCGGCGAAACCGCCCAGGAGAATGCCGGCAGTCACCGCACTCAGGGCCGATAGCGTGAACGCGGCGATCCGAACACGTGCCACCGGCACGCCCGATAGAAGGGCGGCCCGCGGATTGTCGCCGACGGCGTGAACCATCCGCCCAAGATTGGTGCGATGCATCAGCCAATAGAGGATCGTCGCGACGACGGCGAGCACGATGAGGGCAACCGGCAGCATGGTGACGATCGGCACATCGAGCAGATTGACCCGCCCGAAGACGCGGAAGGTATCCGGCAGGTATCCCCGCGGCGCGCCCCCGGACCACATGAAGGCGATGCCGTTGAGCGTGATCATCATGCCAAGCGTCGCGATAAGCGAGGGCACGCGAAGATAGCTGACCACCAGGCCATTGATCAGGCCCACCGCGGCGCCGAGCGCGTACATCAGTGGGATGACCCAGATCGTTGCCGTGGGGTCGTTGTTGAGCAGCATCGAGCTGCCCACGACAACCAGTGTGATGAGTGACCCCACCGAGAGGTCGAAGCCACCTTGTACGATCACATAGACCTGCCCCGCAGCTAGGATCGCCAGCGGCGCAGCTCGCTTGAGGAAGTTCATGTGGCCGATGGGCTGCAGAAAGTACGGATTGTAAACGATGATCGCGACGATCAGCGCGGCAAGCACGAAATAGATGGGGTTGATTTGCGGCAGGTTGAAACGGCGCCGGGTGCCGGCGTTGGCTGCGACCTGGTTCATGCCACCATCCTTTTCGAACGCACTGAGTAGAAGGCCACAGCGGCTACGATGATGACCCCGCGCATGACCTGCTTTGCAAAGGCGTCGACCCCAAGAATGTTGAACATGGAGTCGATGAGCGAGAAGATGATCACGCCGGCCATGGTGCCCCAGATGCCGCCCCGGCCGCCGGCAAGAACCGTCCCGCCGATCACCACGACCGCAATGGACTCAAGGTGATACATGCCGTCTTGGCCGATCCAGGGCGCACCGGAACGAAGCCTGCTAGCCAGATAGAGGCCGGCAATCGCCGCGCACAGCGAGCAGATGACATGCGCGATCATCACGATGCGGCTTGTCTTGATGCCGGCAAAACGTGCCGCCTCGGCATTGCCGCCGACCGAGTAGATGTTGGAGCCCAGCTTGGTGAAGCGAAGCACCATCCATGAAAGCAGCGCCAGCGCCAGCAGGAAAAGCACGCTATAGGGAATTGCCCCAATGCCGTCATAGGCAAACGTCTGGAAGGCCTCAGGAACCGATCCGGCAAAATTGGTGAAGAATGCCGAGAGGCACCCTTGAATGAGCAGCGACATAGCGAGTGTGGCAATGAGCGGATTGACCTGCAGCTTGGTGATGATCAGGCCGTTAAGCAGGCCGACAACGAGGCCGAGCATGAGCACCGCGACGATCGCGGGCATAATCATGGCCGGGTTGCCGCTCATGATGAAGGAGGCAAGGACCGCCGAAGCCGAGATCAGATTGGCTACCGACAGATCGATAGAGGCGACGAGGATGACAAAGGTCTGCCCCACCGCCGTGATGCCGAGCGTGATCGAGCGACCAAGCACCGCAATCAGGTTCTCCGCGGTGAGATATTCGAACTGGCCGGTCGCGGCCGCGAGGCCGACATAGATCAGCACCGCCGCGACAAGAATGATCGCCGGTGCCAGCCGCTCGAACCTCACGGCCGTTGGGAAACGGGACGCCATGTCGGTCATGCGCTCTGCCTCTTCTCGCCCGTTGCGGCCATCATGATGTCGGCTTCGCCGATCCCGCGCGGGAACTCTTCGACAATCGTCCCCTCGTGCATGACATAGGTGCGATCGGCCGCGCCCAGGACCTCGGGAAGGTCCGATGACACCATCATGATGGCTGCGCCGCCCTGCGCCAGTTCGCGCATCAGTTGGTAGATGCCCGCCTTGGCGTTGACGTCGATGCCCCGGGTTGGTTCGATGAAGATGAGCACCCTGGGGGACATGGCCAGCCAGCGGGCCACGATGACTTTTTGCTGATTGCCCCCCGACAGGAAGCGGATCTCGCGATCGTATCCGGCGGAGCGCACGTCCACGCGCTCGAACAGGTCGTTCATGTCTGCATTTGCAGACAGGTGACCCCGGTCTTGGCTGTGGAACATGCCGGACAGGGCGCGGGTGGCGATCATGCCGTTGTCGCGCACGGACTGCATCAAGAGCAGGCCCTGTGCCTTGCGGTCGCCTGGAAGTACGGTCACACCAGCACGGATCGCGGCGCGCGGATTGGTGAACCGAACCTCTTCGCCGTCAAGCAGGACCGTTCCCCGGTCGAATGGCTCGACCCCGAATAGCGCCATCGCAAGGGCTTGGCGACCCGCCCCCTGCACGCCGGCAAATCCGGTGATCTCGCCTGCGCGCAATTCGAAGTTGATATCGGTCAGCCTGTTGTTTCCACCGTTGCGAACCGAGAGAACCGGTTCCCTGATCTCGCTGTCGGTGGCGGGAGGCGGGTAGAAGTCACCAATGTCACGGCCGACCATTGCGTGCACGATCGCCTCGGTCCGGGGAAGCGTGTCGTAGCTGTTGGCAACTTTGCCGTCCTTGAGAACGGTCACGCGGTCGGCAAGTCGTGTGACCTCGCGCATGCGATGAGTAATGTAGATGATGGCGGTGCCGCGATCCCGCAGTCGATCAATTGTCGCGAACAGGGCCTCGGATTCCGTGTCATCGAGTGCAGCGGTGGGTTCGTCCATCACGATGACGTTGGCATCAAGCGAAATGGCCTTGGCGATTTCGACGATCTGCTGCTGCGCGACGCTGAGATCCAGGACGCGACTGTCAGGGGTGATGCCGTGATCGACCCCGAATACGGAGAGAGCCTGGCCGGTCGCCCCGCGCATGGCCGCATTGTCTATGAACAGGCCACGCCGGGGCTCCCACCCCAGGAAGATGTTCTGGGCGACCGTGCGCTCGGGCAGCAGCGCAAACTCCTGGTAGATCACGCTTACTCCCGCCTGGAGCGCATCAACAGGGTGGGTGAAGTGAACTTTATTTCCATCGATCAGAAGCGTGCCGCTATCCGCGCCATGCACGCCGCTAAGAACCTTTATCAGTGTTGACTTGCCGGCACCGTTCTCACCGACCAGGACATGCACTTCGCCGGTCCGGCAGCTGAAGCTGACATCGTCGAGCGCTTTGACGCCGGGGAACTGCTTGGAAATATTGCGCATCTCCAGAGCCGACGTCATCTCGGTACTTCGCGTCGTTTCAGGTTCGGCTGCCATCATGCCAACATCCCGGCATTCTCCCAGCCCGCCCGCACAAAGGCGTGGCCTTCCGTGAACAGGGTTTCGTGGTCCGGAAACAGGGGGCGCCACACCCGGGTGGCAGCAGCCAGCTCGGGAAGACCCGCGCCAAACGCCTCGATGATGACCCAGCCGTCGAAACCGGTACGCCTTGCAGCAGCGAAGATTTCAGGGAAATCGATATGACCGCGCCCGGGAATGCCGCGGTCGTTCTCGGAAATGTGCAACACGCCCATGTGCCCGGCGATCGTTTCGATGGCACGTGGTTGTCTTTGCTCCTCGATATTGGCGTGGAACGTGTCATACATGATGCCAAAGCTGGGATGGTCGACCGCCTTCACATAGTCCAGGGCTTGCTCCATCGTATTCAGGAAGTAGGTCTCGAAGCGGTTGAGATGTTCGAGACTAAGAATGATCCCGTTGGCTGCGGCCGTCTCGGCCATGCGACGATGGGCCTGCGCGCCGAACTTGATTTCCTCCGCGCTTGGACCCGACCCGGTAAAAGAGCCGATGGGAGCGTGGAAGGGGCCACCGATGCTTTCCGCGCCAAGCGCCAGAGCACAGTCCATGATCCAGTCGAGATGATCTTCACCCCGTGCGCGCGTCGCGGGGTCCGGACTGATCGGGTTGGCGTCCTCGGATGGTACGACAGCGGTGCATGTACGGCGTAGCCCCAGTGCCTCGAGTTCTTGGGCTAGCCAGGCATAGTGTTCCGGTGTGCCGCTGAGCACCGGAATTTCAACGCCATCGTAGCCGATCTCCCTGATGCGGGCGATCTGGGGCAGGTGCTGTTCGGTAATAAAACCGGACAAGCAGAGTAGATTGATGCCGACCTGCATGGTCCTCCCTTTGTCGTCCTCCGCTCCACGTCCGGGTTGCCTCCCGGATGTTCATACAGCGCCTCATGAGCGCATATATTCTTTTTCAAACATTGAAAGCCTTGTCCGGCTTTCATCCGTCCCGTGTCCGCTTCTCCCGGGAGTGCTTGCGCCGCGCCCGGAATGTTTGACGTAGGGGTGCTCGCTCATCTAGCCTCCCTTTGCCATTGCTAGTCTGTACATTCTCAGAATCGATCGAGACTGGCGTTTGAATTTGTACACTGGTATTTTTTGAACATGATCGGGAGGCTGCAGTGAGGAGCGAGGACAAGGCAAGATCGGTCGCCAGACCGGCAGTGTTTCGGGAGCCGGGGGCGCTGCTCTATGCAGGCAATTGCCAAGCGCTGTTGGACGCCTCGCTGGCGGGCAAGGTTGCGCTGAACGCCTGGACGCGCCGGGGCTATCCCGGCAAGGATCTGGGCGAGGCGTTGCCGCAAGTGTGCTCGGTCGGCGGTTGGGACGCGACCCGGCCGCAGGATTGGGGGTTGGCCGAGCACTGCAACGAGGGCGTCAAGATCGCCTATCTGGCGCGCGGCACGCTCACACTCACATTGAACGGCACCAAATACGAGCTTCAGGAAGGCCAGATGTTCGTCGTGCGCCCCTGGCAGCTTCATGCATTGGGCGACCCGAATGTCGCCACGAGCCAGATCATCTGGGTTCTGTTTGATATGGGCGTGCGGCGCCCGCACGAGCAATGGCTCTGGCCGGATTGGTTGGGGTGGCCAGATCGCGATCAGGAGCGGCTGACCGAGCTTCTGTCGAAAAATGAACAGCCTTGGTACGCTGCGACGCGCGATGTCGCCCGCACATTCCACGACATCGCCGACGTCGTGGCGACCGGGGATATCGAGGGCGGTGAAACAAGGCTGCGGCTACTCATATCAACCATGCTGTTGCAGTTCATGCAGCAGCTCGAAGCGGAGGCGCCCGCACTCGACGCCTCGCTTACGGAGTCCCGCAGGACCGTCGAGATATTTCTTGAGCGGCTTTGGTATGCGCTCGAAGAAAGCTGGACTCTCGACAACATGGCGGCGGAGTGCAGTCTGTCACGCACGCAATTTGCCAATCATTGCGTTTCGATCACCAACATGACACCGGCCCGCTATCTTCAGGCAATGCGCCTCGAAGCGGCGCGGCGACGGCTCACTGAAGACGCCGGGGCTCCCATCACCAGTATCGCTCTGGACTGCGGGTTTTCCTCAAGCCAGTATTTTGCCACGTGCTTTAAGAAGCGGTTCGGCCATTCGCCCAGGGCGCTGCGGAGCAGGAAAGGTCTCGCATCGGCTTTTCCATGAACTATGACCTCAGCTGGATCCTTCCCCAATCATTCCCCTCAATCGTCAACCAGGGCATTCGCGTGGTGGGCGAGGACGGTATTAGCGAGGTGGACAGCCAGGATCGGGGATATTTTTCCGCCTATCAGGAAGACAAAACCGCTTCCGTCGTGAACCCGTTCGGCGCGCTCGAATATGATCATCCCGTGCTTGGCAGGATGGCCGAGGGGTATGCCTTCCAGTCGATGGCCTATTTCGTTGATCTTCTTGAGGCGCTTGCATCAGGGCGAACGCTTGCGGACCTCAGGTCAAGCTATCCCGATGGAGAAGCAGCACTGGTGTCGACACGCATCGGCAATGGGGTCGAGGAAAGCCTTGAGCGCGGAGACATCGTTACGCGCTAGCTGTCACCAGCCGGCTGCTCCGTGAGGCGCTACCGGAAGGTCCCGTCGGGACCGCGGAAATCTCTGGCGGTTTGTGTATTGTTATTTTTGTTCAGCCAGACTGAGTAAAAGGACATCATACGTAAACCGGCGCGACGACTCTACCCACAAGCAGCGTTCAGCGCTTTATCGTGCCATTGAAATGATTTAACTGTGGAACTCGACTGGAATGATGGTTCTCCATATTCTCGCCGGCCATGACGCCCGCTCGTGTTGGTGCGGCCGATAAGGTCCCATGTCGAGTTCAGGATAGCCGGTACCGTTGCTCCAGCGCCATGGTTTCACCCCAGTGGGTGGAACATTGATGCGCATCACGCGTTAGCTGAGTGAAGTGAAACTTTCTGTGGGCATTGAAAGGGAGTGCGATATGGCAACGACTACATCGAAATCCGACAAGGAAAACACGAGCACGCGCGACTTGGAGGAAGATATCCGTCAGTTGCGCGAAGATATGGCGCAGCTGACAGAGCATATCCGGAAGACGGGCGAAGATTCAGCCGGTGCTGCGCGCCACGCGGCGTCGGAAGGCGTGGAGCAGATGCGTCAGCAGGGCGAGGCCGCCGCAAAGGGTCTTAAGAGCGACGCGCAAGATATTGGACACGAACTCACCGAAACGATGCGGGAGCGTCCGATCACATCGCTGGCGGTAGCAGCCGGCGTCGGCTACCTCCTCGCCATGATGATGCGGCGGTAGGGAATGCTGTCCAGACTTGTCGGATCCTTGGCTGCCGGTGAGATGTCGGACATGCTGAAGCGCCTGCGCACGGCAGGCCTGTTCAATCTGCTGGCAGCCCTAGCGGCACTGTGCGGGATCGGGTTCCTGATCGCCGCGGCATATGTGGCCGCAGCCCAACGCTGGGGTGCCGCTCCCGCGGCGCTCGGCTTTGCGGTCGCGTTCCTGTTGCTGGCAACCGCGATTTACGGGATTGGGAAGGTTCTGGTGCGCAGGCGCGCTCGCAAGGCCGAACGTCGGCGTGCCTCAGACGCGCGCATGTTGGCGGGAACCGCAGCGGTGACGCTCTTGCCGTCGATCCTCGCTAGGGGCGGAGGCGTCGGTATTTTGCTTGCACCCCTGGTTGCGCTGGCTGGCTACGCCATCTACCGCGAGAACACTGGGGCTCGGTCCAGCCACGATGACGAAAAGCCGGATTGAAGCTTCGTCGCCGCGAAGGTGGAGAGCGACCCTTAGGGCCCAGGGCATGCGATAAGATAGGCACGGCAAGAGTAAGGGCAATGCTCTCGCCGTTCCCACGATTCCGCACCCTTCCATTTTCCTCGGCGCAGCTTTTGTGACCCCATAGTGCGTGCTCCGGTCCAGGGAACGATGCTCACCTCTCGCAAACCCGAAGACAAGACGGCCAGATCGATTGTTGAGTGCCTCTGGTGCATCTCGGACCCGGAAGCGTCCGGGTTTGAGACCCGGCTGCCCTCGGGTAGGGGCCAGATTATCTTCAGCCTTGCAGGCAAATCGCTTCTGGATGGCGCGCCGGGTTGCGGGCCGTGGGCTGTCTTCCAAGGGCCCACCACGAAAGCCAGACGTATTCCGCGCCGGCCCCAGGTCTCAGCCTGCGGCATCAGTTTTTGTCCGGGCGGTGCGGGCGCGCTGTTCGGCCGGATCGATGAGTATACTGATCAGGTCGTCGACCTTGCCCAGTTCTGGGGCGAGCATGCAGGCAGCATCAGCGAGGAACTCCAGGGGCTCGGGACGCATACCGCGCAACTGGAGCGACTCGAGGGCGAGATTGTCCGACGCATCGAGGATACCCGCTCCGTTGAGCTGATCGCGCGTGGGCTGGAGACTCTGACTGCTGGCAAAACAATCCGAGACGCCAGCCATGAGCTTGCACTTTCCTCGCATGCTTTCCGGAAGCTTTTTCTCGAGAATGTAGGCCTGACACCCAAGCGCTATCTTGGGATCGAGCGGTTTCGAAGCGCAATCACCCGGCTAAACGAGGCGTCATCGCTTTCGGATCTGGCGCTGGACGCGTGTTATTCCGACCAGTCTCACATGACCCGCGAAGTCACACGCTTCGCTTCCATGTCTCCGAGCCGCCTGCGTGCAAGCCAACGGCCCTACGCGGGACATGTTCGGTCCCGGTCCCTTTAGTTTTCGTTCAAGACGCGCTGCCCCGGGCTCGCTATTCCGCGCAGGTCAACGAATAGTAGTGGGGTGCATATGCCTGAAGAATCCAAACCATTAGATGTCTTCCCGCGCCTGATTGTGCGGGATGTCGATGCGGCCATCGAATACTACAAGGCGGCATTAGGGGCTGAGCTGATCGAGCGCCACGCCGAACCGGATGGCCTCGTCGGCTTTGCCAAGCTTGCGCTGGGTGACATCCGGCTCGCCCTGAGCCAAGAGGTTGCCGACTGGGGGTGGCTTTCGCCAAAGACATTGGCTGGGTCACCGGTTCTGATGCAGATCGAGGTATCCGATAGTGACGCGATTGCGGATCGCATGACAACGGAGGGCGCCGAGATCGTCATTCCCATCAAGGACCGCCCTTACGGCAAGCGCGAAGGACGCTTGCGCGATCCCTTCGGCCATCTGTGGATCCCCAGCCAACTGCTCACATCATAAGCGTGCGGCGTATTGTTGCGAATGTTGCTGCGGGATTACCGACCAAGTTGCGTGGGCCTTCAAGGAGCAAGCTCGGCCCCATGCTATCGGTAACCCCGCAGCAAAATATCTCAAGTTTCCTGCGCGAATGCTCATTTACGCAAATGGGTAGAGAAGCAACGATGCGCGCTGATCGCTGCTGGGCATCGTATGCGCGACCGTCAGGCTGTGTGAAACGGGGGGAGACTGATGAAGATAGGCGTGAATACCTGGGTCTGGACGTCACCGTTCACGACCGACGATTTTAATCTTCTCCCAAAAATCAAAGAAATGGGATTTGACGTTCTCGAGGTAGCTCTCGATGACGCTTCTACCATCGATGCCAAATTGTTGCGCAGGATGGCGGATGACCACGGGCTGGATGTGACCGTGTGTGGCGCATTCGGGCCGAAGCGGGACATCTCCAACCAGGACCCCGAAATCCGCCAAATCGGCATGGACTATGTGAAAGAGGCTATCGGGTTCGCCGAGGAGGTGGGCAGCTCCCTGTTTTCCGGGCCGGTCTATTCTGCGGTAGGCAAAGCTCGGATGATCCCCGACGATCAACGCAAGCGGGAATGGCAAACCAGCGTCGAAAGCATGCGCGAGCTGGGCAAGGTCGCAAGAGACGCAGGCATTGTGCTCGGGGTGGAGCCGCTAAATCGCTTTGAAAGCGACATGGTAAATGTGGTTGATCAGGCCGTATCGCTGGTCAACGATGTCGACGATCCCGCCTACAAAATCCACATCGATATCTTCCACGCCAACATAGAAGAAAAGAGCATCCCTGACGCCATCCGCAGTTTGGGCAAGGGCAAGCTGGGACACTTCCATGCGTGCGAGAACGATCGTGGTATACCCGGCACAGGCCATCAGGAATGGACCGGAATTCGCGACGCTCTGAACGATATCGAGTACGACGGGGCAGTCGTGATCGAGTCATTTACCCCCGGTGCGACGGAAATCGCAAAAGCTGCCTCGATCTGGCAGCCCCTTGCCCCCTCCCAGGATGAACTGGCCCGGCAAGGTGCCCGGTTTCTCCGCGACCTACTGGGCTAGGCGCCTAGCTACACCCTCTTGGTTGATGTCCTGACTAGCGTTTAAGGTCCATTGTGT
This sequence comes from uncultured Devosiaceae bacterium, assembly GCA_964572555.1. Classification (GTDB taxonomy): domain Bacteria; phylum Pseudomonadota; class Alphaproteobacteria; order Rhizobiales; family Devosiaceae; genus CAZNHG01. Next base: position 20,586 of record CAZNHG010000004.1, read on the forward strand.
CCTGAAGCCAAAGCGGGGCTGTCTTTTTGGCTTGGGCCTGACAAGGAGGATCGGTGGGGGAGAAAAGGGTCGCGGTTATCGTTGAAACGTCCAACAGCTATGCCCGTGGGGTGCTGCGCGGCATTCATGAGTATGCGCGCACGCGCGACAACTGGACCCTTTATCTTACTGAGCACGGCCGGCACGAGATTGACCAGTCGTTTGCTGGCAACTGGAATTTCGACGGGACGATCGCCCGTATCGAAACCGATCGAATGGCACGCATCATTACCGGAATGCAGGTGCCAACAGTCGACGTGAGTGCAGCACGCCTGATCGAGGGAATACCGTGGGTCGAGACGGATGACGGGGCGATCATGGAGCTCGCCCTCGATCACCTGCGTAACTGCGGACTGCAGAATTTCGCCTTCTTTGGAGACCCCTTTTACAATTGGTCGATCTGGAGACAGCAGAGTTTCGAGCGAAAGCTTGGGCACACCGACCGTGTCCGGTCGCAGATCTTCAATCTACCGGTCCGCAAGGAGCCACGTGTCAGATGGTGGACACAACGCGAGGCAATCCGCGACTGGTTGCAGGGCTTGCCCAAGCCTGTGGGCATATTCACCTGCTACGACGCATGCGGACAGCAGCTTCTTGAGATTTGCCGCTACTACGGGTTCGCTGTTCCGGAGGATATTGCGATCATCGGTGTCGATAATGACGAATTGCTTTGTGAACTTGCGACCCCGAGCCTGTCGAGTGTGATACCGAACTCGTTGAAGACTGGCGCCACGGCGGCCGAGATTCTGGACCGGCTAATGCAGGGGGAAGTGCTCACCGCGCGCAAGCACTCAATCCAACCCCTTGGCGTGCGCAAGCGTGTTTCGACCGATGTGTTGACTGTGGGCGATCAGCATGTAGCGGAGGCCATTTCGTACATTCGAAACAATGCCCGCAAGAACATTCGGGTCGAGGACGTGCTGAATGTCGTCCCACTTTCCAGACGGGTTCTCGAAGAGCGATTCCGGCGGGCACTCAGCCGTACACCTCACCAGGAGATCCTGCGCGTAAGGACCAACGAAGTGAGAAAGCTGCTGCTCGAAACCGACATGTCCTTGTTCGAAATCAGCGAAGCTATGGACGTCGCACATCCCGAATATCTCAGCGTCTTCTTCAAGAAGCAGACCGGATTAACGCCCAGGGAGTACCGCAATCAGGTCCGCGGGCGTCCGTTTTTCGCCCTGCCAGAGTGAACCGTCGCGACGACGGAAAATATCTCAATATTCTAGCGCGAATGTTCATGTTCAAAGCTCGCTAGCGTTCCAATACTGCCTTCCAAGAAAAGGGAGGTACCATGGATAAGGCACGTGTCGGGCTCATCGGACTGGGCTTTGGGTCGGAATTCATTCCAATCTATCAAGCACATCCCAACGCCGAAGTCACTGCGATCTGCCAGCGCTCGGAGAGCGCATTGAATGACGTCGGCGACAGGTTCGGGATCGCTACCCGGTACACTGATTTTCGCGAGGTGCTGACGGATCCGAACGTCGATTTCGTGCATATCAACAGTCCCATCCCCGATCATGCACCGCAAACGATCGCGGCGCTGAAGGCAGGCAAGCACGTCATGTGCACAGTGCCCATGGCGACAACTTTGGATGAAGCCCGGGAGATCGTCGGTCTGGTGCGCGAAACCGGGCTGAAATACATGATGGCCGAGACGGTCCTTTATAGCCGCGAATACCTGTTCATTAAGGAGCTCTACAAAAAGGGCGATCTCGGCAAAATCCAGTACCTTCAGGCTTCCCACCCGCAGGACATGGATGGGTGGCCCGACTACTGGAAGAACATGGTGCCAATGCACTATGCGACCCATGTCGTAAGCCCGCTCATGGGCATGGTGGACGGCATGGCCGAATATGTGAGCTGCTTCGGTTCCGGCGCAATCAATCAGGAGTGCGCCGACCGCTCGGGCTCCAGCTTCGCGGTGGAGTCTTGCCAGATAAAGGTCAAGGACTCCGACGTTGCGGCACACGTCTGGCGGTTCCTGTGGGATACCGCGCGCCAATATCGCGAGAGCATTGATGTTTACGGCTCCATGCGCTCCTTCGAATGGCAGCTGGTCGAGAATGAGAGGCCTGTCCTTCACACCGCCAAGCGTCCCGAGCCTGAGATAGCCGAGCACGTCGATGTGCCGGACTATGCCCATCTGCTGCCAGAGCCCATCCGCAAGTTTACGCAGGCCGTGGCCGACGAGGACCACCTCTCTTTCATTCAGGGCGGCGGCCACGGTGGATCGCATCCACACCTGGTCCATGAGTTCATCTCGGCGCTTCTGAAGGATCGCGATCCGTTCCCCAATGTCGAGCAATCTGCCAACTGGACCGCGGTGGGAATCTGCGCCCACGAGTCGGCCCTCAAGGGCGGCGAAATTGTCCATGTGCCCGATTTTTCCGCTTCTTGAAGAGCAGCGCGATCCTGCAATCGGGATAGGCGAGAAGAAACATGGATGAAATCCTTCAACTGTCTCATGTCTCCAAGACGTTTCCCGGGGTGAGGGCGCTCGAGGACATCTCGTTCGATCTCAAACGTGGCGAAGTTCATTGCCTTTGCGGGGAAAATGGGGCTGGAAAGTCCACGCTGATCAAGGTCTTGTCCGGAGCGCACCAGCCGGACGAGGGCAGCCGCATACTCTTTGACGGCAAGGAGGTCGTGCTGTCGCCGCGCGATGCACACCAGATGGGTATCCACACCATCTATCAAGAGCACATCGTCTTCCCGGATCTGAACATCACCGAGAACATCTTCTCGGGGGCCGAGATCACACGGTTCGGGCTGATGCATCGCAAGGAGATGCGTCGCCAGACTGCTGAGGTTCTTGGCTATCTCAAGAGTGACCTCACACCTGGAATGCGGATGAGCGACCTCACGAGTGGCCAGCAGAAGATCGTGGAGATCGCCAAGGCACTCGTCTTCGAGAGCAACGTCATCATCCTCGACGAGCCGACCGCGTCCTTCTCGGCAAAGGAGATCGACACAGTCCTCGATATCGTCAAGCAGCTCAAAAAGGATGGGATCGGGATAATCTATATCTCGCACCATCTTGATGAGGTCTTCGAAGTTGGTGATCGCGCTACCGTCCTGCGTGATGGGCGCCGGGTCAGCACTCACAACATTGCGGGGCTGTCCCGCGATAGGCTCATAAAGGATATGGTCGGGCGCGATCCCTCCACGTTCTACGAGCGCGAGCACTTTGAGCGTGGTGATGTGATCTTCGAGGCGCGTCACCTTTCCGGCAATGGTGTGCACGACATCTCGTTTGACCTGCATCGCGGAGAAGTCCTGGGGGTTGCCGGTATGGTCGGATCCGGCCGGTCGGAACTTCTCGAACTGCTTTTTGGTAGCGCGCCGATCACCCATGGCGAAATCCTGATCAATGGGGAGCCGGTTCGTCAGACAAGTCCCAAGAGCGCGATCCGAAACAAGATGTGCTTCATCACGGAGGATCGGCAGGAGACAGGACTGCTGATGTCCAAGAACATTGGCGAAAATGTCGCCGTCGCCAACATGGTGAATACCGAGAACTTCATTGCGCCGCCGGCAAAGGACGTCGAAACGGGCAAAAAGTACATCGAGCTCCTGAACATCAAGGCTCCGAACGCGCAAACGCGCGTCGTCAACCTGTCGGGCGGCAATCAGCAGAAGGTGGTGCTGGGCAAGTGGTTCAACACAAGGGGTGAAATCTACCTCTTCGACGAACCCTCGCACGGGGTCGACGTTGGCTCAAAGCAGGAAATCTACAAGCTCATGGTCGATCTGCTGAAGCAGGGCAAGACCATCCTAATGGTCTCGTCGGACATGCCCGAGGTCATCTCCATGAGCGACCGGGTGATCGTTTTCAAGCAGGGAGAGATCGCAGGCGAACTGACCGGTGAGGACATCAATGAAGAAAACATCCTCACCCTTTCAATAGGAGACGAAGCAGCGTGACCAACCAGGAAACCTCGAACCAGACGCCGCGGGTCAAGGAGTCGCTCTTCAAGCGGCACGAAAATCTGACCGTGCTTTCGATCTTTGTCAGCTTCGTCGCGATCATCGTTCTGATCCAGCTGATCTCGTCGGGCGGCACGGAGTACCCGACCTTTATCAGTCCGGTTAATATCTTGAACATTCTCCAGCAGGTTGCGGTGCCCGGGATCATCGCGGTCAGCATGACAATGGTCATGATATCGGGCGGGATCGACCTTTCGGTCGGCATGCTGGCATCGCTCGTGTCCATCGTGGTGGCCTTGGGTGTCTCCCAGTGGGGGATGGGCGTAGCACCTGCCATCGCCCTGGGCATCATCTCGGCCATCGTTCTAGAGGCAGCCATGGGCTTCATCATCTCGAGAACCCGTGTCGAGCCATTCATCATCACACTTGGCGGCATGATCGCTTTCCAGGGGATTGCGCTATTGCTTTGCAACTCGCGCGAGGTGGTGATGCAAGGCGAGTTGGACTTCCTCACCACCAATCTCGTGGATGGCTTGCGGGGGCCGGTCACCGGTCTTTCCCTGCGGCTTCCACCTTATGTTCTCGCCTTCTTTGCCATAGCAGTCATCGGCGGGCTCTTGCTGACCTACACCAAATATGGCCGGCGGATTTACGCAGTGGGCACGAACCCGCGCGCCGCATTCCTCGCGGGGATCAACGTCAAGAACATGCTCTTGTCCGTCTACGTGATCCAGGGACTGCTGGTCGGGATCGGCGCCACAATGCTCCTGGCACGCATCAACACCGGCATCATCACGCTGGGTGAAGGTCTGGAGATCGACACGATCGCAATGGTCGTTATCGGCGGCGCCGCGCTGGGCGGCGGCCGGGGAAACATCGTTGGCACGATCATCGGTGTGCTGTTTCTCGGTTCGATCGCGAACGCAATGAACATCCTGCGCATGCCGTCAGAGGTGCAGTTCCTGGCCAAGGGACTCGTTGTCATCGTCGCGGTGTCGGCCGGTGATGTCTCCTCGCGCATATCCCAATTCAACACGCTACGGCGAGAAAGAATCGCGGCCCGCAACGCAGCGAGTGCCGCGCCACTTGGAGGAGAGCAACGACAGGGAGGTGAGTAGCAAGACAGAGATCTAGCGCGCATCTGGTTGAAAGACCGCGCGCGCCCAAAGACAACCAAAAGGGAGAAGGAATAGTGAAATTCATTACAGCTGCAATCGCTACGGCGGTCGCATTCAGTTCGCTGACATATTCAGGTGCCGTTGTTGCACAGGACTCCGAGCAGGACTCCAAGGTCATCGGATACTACATGGACAACTCTGATGACTTCTACAAAGCAGGCTTTGAGGTGTTCAAAACCTTGGCCGAACGGGAGGGCTGGACGGTCCTCGATGTCGTCGGACAAGGTACCGCCCCGGAGCAGATTTCTGCGGTCGAGAACTTTGTCACCCAGGGCGTTGATGCGCTACTGGTCGTTCAGAATTCGCCAGAGACAACGTCGAGAACGCTCGAAATTGCCCGTGACGCTGGAATTCCCGAGTTCCACCTGACCCACAATCCACCCAATGAGCCAGGCCTTGCCGGTTTTGCCGGATACGACTGGGTCAAGATCGGTGAACTCGCCGGAGAGTCCGCCCTCAAGCATGATGTCAACAAACTCGTCATGATCGAGGGCAAGCTGGGCCAGGGTACCGCCTCTGGTCAGACCGAAGGTTTTCTGGACGCCTACGATGCGGCAGGAAAGGACATCGGCGACCTCGCTGAGAGCGTTGGCGTCAAGGGCGCCGGCGGAGACGACCTTCAGGTCGTGTTCTGGGGCTCGGGCGGTTGGTTCGCCAATCCTGCCAAGAAAGTCATGCAGGACGCGATCACCAGCCTGGGCCCAGACGGCTTCGACGGTGTTTACGTGCACAATGACGAGATGATGGCTGGCGTGCTGCAGGCTATGGAGGAGGCCGGCATCGACCCCAGCGACTACTGGCTCGGCGCGAGCAACGGCAAGGAAAAGTCGTGGAAGTGGGTCAAGAATGGCACCATCACCATGGACGTGAACGAGACCGCGACGCTGGAAGCGGACATCGCCTTCCAGCAAATCCGGAAGCATTTCGCCGGTGAACCCTACAAGAAGGGCGTGTTCGTTAACGTCATCCCATTCAACCAGGAGAATATCGACACGGATGAACTCGTTCCATTTTTCCATGACGACTACATGGAGAAGCGCGAAGAGGGCGCGTTCGTCTATGATATCGACGATCCCTCCTTCAGGGAAATGCCTGGTTACTGATCGGAAAGAGGCAAGGGATAATACCTGACATAATCTGTTGTCTTGGAGCTTGCGTTTCGGTTGTCCCGAAACGCAAGCTTGTTATTTTTTTGGAGGGGGCCTTAACGAGGTACGCAGGGCAGTTCATCCCATCATTTCGGGTTCTGCATGGGCGCGAGCGCCAGCTCCGCAACGTTTGTGTCCATTCCCCGCGGCGCAATCGGCCTCGCCTTCAGCCTCCTTCGCGTGTGGCGGCTTTTCTCTGCGGCGGCATGACATGAGGGGAAACTGGAGGAGCAAGAAACAAAGCTCCGCGTGCAAGGGTGACGCCGGATCGTTCCGTGGGGACGATGAGACGGCAGGAACAGTTTGACCTCAACGACCCCAATCAGAGAAGCCTGTTTGAAGGATGGTTCACATATCATCTCGGCCGTAACCCCCTCACGGTCGGCGGGACCAGAAGAGGAGACCGGCGCGAGGCGATTGCCGCTAAGGAGGTTCTCCTCGTCGACGTCCTGTTCGACATCACCCCTATGGAATGAAGATCGGTTTGTCCGTGTCGCGATGAACGCGAGGATCGACAAAGGACAGGGGAGCACGCGGAGGGAATGCCGATCGGTACGGCGACGTTGGAGATTTCGAGCTGGTCTACGATGCGGCGAAACATCAATGTAGACCGCAAGACTGTCTCCGAGATCGGCAATCATATTTTGCCGAGTACTCAAGCGAGACGGTAAGATTGAGTATGTGACGTCGAACGCCTGTTAACTTGTAGCCATTATTTTTGGCCAAGGCACAGTTTAGATGGGCGGGCCATGAGCGACATCAGGCTTTTTGAAACACTGACCCAAGCCGTTCCGGGCATTGTATGGGTATCAACTGCCCAAGGTCATGTTGAATTCAATAACGCGCATTGGACTGAATTCACCGGGATGCCCCAAGAGCGGGCATTGGGGTTTGGCTGGCTGGACGCCATTCATCCGGAAGATGCAGCAGCGTTTCGCGCCCATTTGCCGCTTGCGCCTACTGCTCAGCGCGATGTTCAAACCCAGATTCGGGTGCGGCGGCACGATGGCGCCTTTCATCGTCATCTTCTTAGCGTTCGATATGTCGGCGAAGGTAAATGGGTCGGGTGTGCGATCGACGCAGAGGATCTGATAACGGCCGAGTCTCGTGACGCTCTCCAGAGTAAGGTCCTCGACATGGTGTCGGCCGGTGCCGAGCTGGACAACGTCCTGTCCGAGTTGTGTCTGGCGGCGGAAAACCAGCTGCCGGGAGCGACCTGTAGCATTCACCTGGTAGACGCGGAGGAGAATGCCTTCACGGCCGGAGTTGCTCCAAATCTCCCATTGTTTTTGCTGGATCGAATTTCAGGCACAAAGGTGGGCACCGGGGTCGGTTCGTGCGGCACAGCCGTCTTCGAAAAGCGTGATGTCGTGAGCGCTGATATCGCAACCGACCCTTTATGGGATGATTGGCGTGAGCTTGTCATGCCCTTGGGACTTCGCGCCTGCTGGTCCAAGCCCGTGTTTGGGACCGATGGAAAAGTCATCGCCGCATTTGGCTTCTACTTTTCTGAACCCCGTGAGCCCAACCAGGACGAACACGAAATCGTTTCCCGGCTACGCAGGCTTGCCTCGCTCGCGATAGAAAGGGCGCGGATCCTCGAGGCTTTGCGCGAAAGCGAAGAACATTATCGGCATACGGTTGAGCAAAGTCCGCAGACCCCCTGGACTGCCAATCCTCAGGGCGAGGTGTTGAGCGCATCGAGCCAGTGGGAGGAATTCACCGGCATGGCCTTGTCGGACGCACTCGGAAATGGCTGGCTGCAGGCGCTCCACCCCGATGATCTCGCTCCGACCATTGAGAGTTGGGAGGAAGCGTTGTCGACAGGCCTGCCTCTCGACATCGAGTATCGTCTACGTACCAAAGATGGCCAGTACCGTTGGGCCCGCGGACGGGCTTCTGCGCGTCGCGACGAGTCAGGGAATATCATTCGCTGGTACGGAACAGTTGAGGATGTTCACGATCAACATCTGGCCCATGAACGTCTCAGACAGCAGGCTTACCAGGATGAACTGACCGGCCTGCCAAACCGTCGCCGCTTCATCGATGAACTCGGACGGCGTCTTGAAAAAGCAGACGAACCAATCGGCCTGATGGTCCTCGACATGGACGATTTCAAGCTGGTCAACGACCGGTTCGGACATTTGTCCGGCGACGCTGTGCTCAGGCTGTTTGCTCGGCACCTCCAGCGTGTCACCGAATCCACCGAGTTCGTCGCCCGGTTGGGCGGCGACGAGTTCGCGATCATATGCGACAAGACGTCAAGCGAAGATCGGCTTCACGATCGTGCCCGGGATATTGAAGGGCAGGTGGATAGCCGGCTCAAGGCCAACAGGAGATCGCGAAACTGTCGGCTCAGCATAGGCTCTACGCTGGCCCTGCCGCGCGAACATCCGGACGAAGTTTTCAAGCGCGCCGATCTTGCTCTTTACGCGGCCAAATCCTCTGGAAAAGGGACCGTCAAACTGTTCGATCCTGCCGTACGCAGCGCGGCGGAACGCCAGTCGGAGGAACTTGAGCTGGCAAGGCTCGCGATCAAAGAAGGCTGGATCAAAGCTTACTACCAGCCCGTCATGTCGCTATGCACTCAGAAAGTTGAGGGATTGGAAGCGCTGCTCCGGATCAATCATCCCGAAAAAGGCTTGCTGGCACCATCATCAATCAAGGCGGCGCTCGATGACCCACGAATGGCCGACGACATTGCAATCAGGATGGCCCAGCTTGTCGTGGGGGACATGACGACGTGGGCCAAGGCCAACGTTGGCTTGGGTCGGATTGCGATTAATGTTGCCACAGAGAATCTGGTCAGCGGCAAGTTCCTACCCGCTCTCATAAACATGCTTACCGAAAACGGACTGTTTCGTCATTCGATGAAGCTGGAGATCACGGAACGTGTTCTCATGGACGAGCTCGGGGCCGACATAAGGAAGACGCTTGGCCAACTTCGCAAAGATGGCTTGACCATCTCACTTGATGACTTCGGTACCGGCTATGCGTCTCTCACCCATTTGCAGGATCTGCCCGTCGATGAGATCAAGATCGACCGATCATTTGTTTCGGGACTAGGAACTACGGGTAGCGGTGGCAAGATCGTACGCGCCATGATCGGGCTTGCCCAAACACTCGGATTGCGAACGGTCGCAGAGGGTATCGAAACGCAAGGTGAAGCGCTGCTGCTCTCGTCTTGGGGATGCGACTACGGCCAAGGGTATCTGTTCAGCCGCCCCGTTCCTGCGGAAAAGGTTTTGAACCTGGTCCGAGAGCTAAATTCATCAACGGCCCACAGCATTGGTTTCGGCACCAAACATCAAGACGAGAACATGTTCGAAGACCTTTCAGCCGGGTAGGATTAACACCCATCAGCTGTCCAATGGATCGCTTGCCAATACGATCAGCCGTATGGAAGGGCGTCGCGGTTTCCTGAAAGCGGACGTGCCGACAACTACGATGGCGCGGTGTGCGAACGCACCCTGGCCATGAAACGATCCTATGAGGAGATCCTGAGAGCGGGCGCGCCGAGTCCGCCAGTTGGTGCAAGCGCGTGTCCTGCACCAGCAGATGCAGCTCATCCGTGAGCAGGTCCCGGCCAACGGGATAGAGCATTTGCAGCCGGATGTGCGCTAGAAGCTCTATGACCTGTGGGCGAGTCGCCCAGCCTGCCTACGCGATCTGCCTGAGCCTGGCCCCGACCGCAACCCTCTCTCCCACCGGAAACTTGAACGGGGCCGGGACGAGATGCTCAGAGTGTACTAACGTGGAGAAATCGACTTTGACGTGCATGTTCCACGCGATGGTGGGCAGTGATTCCAGGCGATGATGGGCACTTTGACGAACTCTATTGCTAGAGCAGCCGCTGAATCTCTTCCATCAGCGGCTCGAGCTCACCGTTGAAGCTCAATATCATGGCGTCCAGGAATGGCTCCGGTCTCAGTTTTCGCTCGTTGATACGGAAGCCGGCGTTACGCGCCAGCATCGTCAGAAATACAAGCTGGATACGTCCATTGCCCTCACGGAACGGATGGATGGCGTTGAGTTCCGACAGGAACCACGCAGCTCCTTCGGAAAATTCCCGCTTGCCGGGTTTATCCGCGAGGTGGTTACGCGCCGCCAACTCGCCAAAGAGCTGTCTCGCCTGGGTCCCGATGTACTCGGGATAGCAGAACCAGTTGTTGCCCTTGCCGGTCCGGATCCCACGGACGTCCCCAGCCCAGTCGTAGTCGTCCTGAAAGTAGTGGTGATGCAGCGCCAGATAATGCGTGAAATCCAACGCACCTTCCGGCAATCGTTCCTCGGCCCGCGACTCGAACATCAATTGTTCGAATTGGTCCAGTTCGTCCTGGTCTCGAATATCGGCCTTGTTCCGCAGAACCTGCGTGCCCGGGTAGCACAGCGGGTCTTCGACGGCATTGTAGCGTGACAAGCCTCAGACTTTCTTGAACGCCTTGATCACCTCGGTCCGGTAGGCATCCCCCTTCAGGCCCCTTTCAGCCAGTCTGCCGGAAAGGGACTTTGAGGCCGCACTCTTGTGCATACCTTCGACGGCGGTGAATTTCTCCGCCTTGCCTTTGCCGATCGGTCTAGTAACGAACTTGCCTGTTGTCGCCGACCGGATGATCTTGGTGTTCTTGGCCATGCCTGATCATACCCTGATGCCGAATCCGTGCCTACCACTTTGTGGGGTGCACGGACAGCTAGTCAATCAACTTCCAATGGGCCGACAAACTCGCACTGGCTGCCTGCCTGGCGAAAAAATCAAGCAGCTTTCCCATGGTCAACTTGCGACTGAATACCACCGCACCGCGCTCGCCTGCGCCTTGTGCGTGAAAAACGTTCTTGGCGATATCCAAACGGATTGTGATGACCGGTGACGCGGATGCCTCCGGTGTTTCAATACCTCCACTATGGCACAAGTGATGCCGTCGGGGGCACCCTAGCAGCATTTTGCGCAATTATGCTTGAAAGCAGTCCAGCGGCTTGCGGCCCCGAACCAGACCTTGCGTATAGCCGATCAGGTCACCGTGCCGTCCAACCTATGCACGCGCTAGCTCGGACCGAGGTGCTCGGGCGCTCCAATCCGCGTACCATGCTCTGAACTGAGCGTATTGGACTTCG